>JAVBPF010000101.1:0-10147 GCA_031549735.1 Oscillospiraceae bacterium | reverse complement strand
CGGCTCAAACACGCCGCCCGCGTAGCTGAGGAAGGCGGCCAAAGTCCCCAGCTCCAGCACGCCCAGCACGACGTCGTGCCCGCCCGACCACAGCACAAAGGCCGACGCCATCGCGCCCAGGAACAGGATGATGGGCAGCAGCGCGGCGTTGTAGGTGCCTAAATGCACCGACGCGCGTTTCAGTTTTTCGGTGGAGGTCTGGAAGGTGGCCGACTGCTGCTGTTCCACGGCCAGGATTTTGGCCGTGCGCGCACCGGTGATGCCCTCGTTGATGACGCCGGTCATCTCCGAATTGAGCTTGCGCGTCACCCGCGTGAGCTTCAGCATTTTGCGGCGGAACAGGCCGGTGATGACCGCGATGGGCGGGACGGCCAGCAGCACAATGACGGCCAGCTGCGCGTTGAGTACCAGCATCGACACGGCGGCGCCGATCAGGTAGATGACCGCCCAGGCCAGATCGACCAGCGACCAGGCCAGCAGTTCACCCACACGCGCCGTGTCGCTCATCACACGCGCCAGCATGTAGCCGACCGGCGTGGCGTTGTAGTAGGACAATGACAAGCGCTGCAAATGGTCGAACAGTGTCTGCCGCAGGTCGCGGTTCAATCCGGTCTCGATGCGGGTGGCCAACCGGATGAACAGGATGACCGACGCGCCCGACAGCGTCACCAAAAAAGCCAGAACCAGCCCGAACGGGATCAGCCCGGACAGGTCGCCGGTCGGCACGTATGTATTCAGCGCGTGGCGGAGCATCAGCGGCAGAATGACGTCGACAACGGCGGCCACGCTCATCAGCAGACCGACCGCCACGATGCGTCGGCGGTAGGGCCGCACAAACGGCCACAAACGCTTCCAGACGCTTGTCTTTTTATTTTGTTCTTGTTTTTGTTTCAAGGCTTGTTCCCTTCCGGTGTGGTTTTTGTGTCTTGGGGGGGTTCGTCCCCGTCGGGGACGACGAAGGACGTTACTTTCTCCTGACGATGAGAAAGTAACCAAAGAATCGCCTTGAGGATGCGTGGCTTGCTTTCCACGTAAACAGTTTTCCCGCAAACGCTTTCATCCGGGCTTTGCCGGTTGGTACACAGTCACCCAATCAGTGAGGTCAAAGGGGTTCATTAAGCGAGATAAATGGGGAGCTGTACTCCCTGATTCTTGACGTCTGGTGGAGGTCGGTTTGAAACGCGGGCCGATGTGGGCATCGGCCCCTACGAGGCGCTCGAGGCTTGACAGAGGGGGTTTCTCTTTGGCGCCTCTTTGGTTACCTTCTTGGCGCAAAGAAAGCAACACCGCCCTCACCCCTACTCCCCATACTGCAGCTGATACAAACGCCGGTAGGTGCCGTCGCGCGCCATCAGCTCGTCGTGACAGCCCTGCTGTTCGACCATGCCGTCGCGCAGCACCAGAATGTGATCGGCGTTTTTGACCGTGGCCAGCCGGTGGGAAATCAGGATGACCATGGCGTCGCCGGCCGCCCGCTTCAGATTGTCGCGGATCTGCCGGTCGGTTTCGGTGTCAACGGCCGAAAGGCTGTCGTCGAAAATTAAAATGGGCGCGTTCTGTGTCAGTGTGCGCGCGATGGCCACACGTTGGCGCTGGCCGCCCGAAAGGGTCTGTCCGCGTTCGCCGATGACCGTGTCGTAACCGTTGTCAAAACCCAGTATGCTCTCATCGACGCAGGAAAGCCGCGCGGCGTTTTGTATGTCCTCAAACGAGGCCTCCGGTCTGGTCAGCGCTATGTTTTGCGCCACGGTCTGCGAAAACAGAAAGGTCTCCTGCGGCATCAGGCCGATCAGGTGGCGCAAATGATTCCGGTCGAGCGTACGGATGTCCTCATCGTCGAGCAGAATCGCGCCGCCGCCGACGGGCAGCTCGAACAGGCGCAGGATCAGGTGCGCCAGCGTCGATTTGCCGCTGCCGGTCGGCCCCAAAACGGCCAGCGTCTGACCGCGTTTAAGCGAGAAGGAGACATCCTTCAGAACCGGCGTACGATCGGCGCCGTAGGCAAATGTAACATGAGAGAAAGTAAGCGACCCGGGCGCTTTGTCGGGGGAAGCCCCAGCCGCGCGCGTCTCCGCCCGTTCGGATACGGTCTCCTCCTCGGCCATTTCGGGCTCGGTTTGCAGCAGCTCGTTGAGCCGCCCGAACGAGACGCCGGCCTTGCTCATATCGGTGAGCACCCGGCCCAGATTGCGCACCGGCCAGATCATCATATTGACATACATGTAAAAGGTTAAAAAAGTGCCCTCGCTCAGCTGCCCCTGCGCGCACCGCGCAATGCCGAACACCAGCGTCAGCACAATCTGGAGTCCGCCGAAAATATCGCCCAGTCCCCAAAACCAGCCCTCCAAATCGCCCAGCTTGCGGGACAGGGCGGTGAGGACGCGGTTTTTCCGGCGAAACTCATCCGACTCAAAGGCTTCCCGGCCAAAGGCCCGCACAACACGCACCCCGGTGAAGTTTTCCTGCGCCGTGGCCTGCAACGCGCCCTCGGCCTCATCGGCGCCGAGAAAACGCTTGGCCACGCGCTTGGAAAAGAGCCAAGAATAGAGGAAGATGAAGGGCATCAGGCAGACCGAGACCAGCGTCATGAACGGCTCCATCGAGATCATCAGGACGAGCGACACGACCAGCAGGAACACGCCGCGCATCATCTCGCCCAGCTGGGTGGACAGGAAGTTTTTAATGGTATCGACGTCGGAGGTTAGCCGCTGGATGATGTCGCCGGTCGACGCGCCGACATGCCAGGTGTAGGTCAGCCGCTGGACATGTGAAAACAGCTTGTCCCGCAGCGATTTGCTCAGCTTTTCGGTTTCCGTGGCGACTGTATAGCGGCGCAGGAAATTGAACAACATCGCGCCCAGCGCGCACAACGCCGAAAGCGCGGCCATCATAATGAGATGGTCGCGCAAGTAGTCCCGTCCGCCAAACGCTGTGAGCAGGGTGGCGCCTAGCGTGTCGGCCGGGTCAGGTACGCCGATCACGGCGTCCACGGCGAAGCGGATGACCTGCGGCGTCAGGAATTGAAAAAATACAGCCAAAGCCGTGAAGACGGTCAACAGCAAAAGCCGTCCCAACCGTCCCCGGCAGAGTGTCAACAGCATGTGTTCTCCTTTGTCGATGCGGAAAGCGTTCCGAAAGGAACGGTCAGCTTTCCGTCTGCCTCATGCCATCAGCGCCTCATTGCGCGGTCGCGTCGGGGTTGGTCGGCGGAGGGGTGGTGTCCGGTGTGGCGGCCGGCGTTGCCGCCGGGCCCTCTTCGATCTGCAAATCGGTCTTTTTATAGACGCTTTTGGCTTCGAAATTGCGGCTGATGGTGTTGCCGTCCTTGTCCTTGATGACGCGGTAGGTCTCGGCCACCATGCCGTTGTGTCCTTCCATGATGACTTTGCGCGCGCCGGGCGCCAGGTTGGGGTTGATGGTCACCTTGGTCTCAAACGGCGTGGTGGACAGCACGTCGGACACCACAGTGACGGTGTAGTCGTCTGTCTTGGTGCCGATGATACTGACCGAAAGGGAGCCGCCCTCACGGGAGGCCATGACCTTGATGGGGTAGAGCGTATCGTTTTCAAACTTGAAGTCGGTGGTGCCCCAGTTGACCGTGGCGTCCTGACCGGCGCTGACATAGCCGACCGTCATGGAGTGGTTGGAACGCTCGACGATTTTCAGGTTGGCGCGCATGGCCGCGCAATATACGGTGGTGGACATCTGACAGATGCCGCCGCCCACCTCGTCGACCAGACGCCCGTTCACATAGGCGCCCGCCGCCTGGAACCCGCGCGCCGAGGTGCGCTCGCCCACGATGCCGTTGTAGGAGAATACTTCGCCGGGCAGCAGGATGGTTTCGTTGATGAAGCCGGCGGCTTTGGTGATGTTGCCGGTGCGGGGCTTGTTGCCCGTGTTGAGGTAGGTGGTGAAGGAGGAAAGCGTGTCGGAAAACAGGCGATCCTGCAGATCGGCCTTCGAGACCTTCGGTTCCTCGAAAACAAACGGAATCTCAACGGTTTCGCCCACCGCGGCCGCATTCACCGCCGCGCGGGCTTCCTCCACATTGAAGGAGATGCCGGACACCGCTTCGACAAAATCCAGATCCCCGTTGTCCTTGCGCACACAGGTGGCGTTTTTCATCTCACGGAACGTGGTCTCATACAGTCCGGCGAAGTCAACCGACGCCAGCGGAAGAACGGTCGGCTCGTAGGACATCGGAGAGAAATCCTCTTCCTGAAAGCGGCTGATAATCAGGGTGGCCAAAGCGTCCTGCTCGACGCGCGCGCCCGGCTTGCCCTTGACCACCGTGATGCCCTCGTCGGTGACGGCGGAGGTGGAAGCAATCGGTTCGTCGTCCAGCAATTTGGCCAATTCAGCAATTTTGGTATCTATGACTTCCCTGTCTATGTAGAATTCGGAAGGCGAGGTGTAGCTATGGGTAGAGAAGGGGGAGGAGATCACGTCCCCAAGGCGTTGGAAGAACCCGCCCTCCCGACCGAAGTTATAGACATCGTCGGCGATGCTACCCCTTTGCATGATGTGGGCGAAGTCCTCGCTGTCGAAGACAATTCGCTGGTCGCCCGACTGAAGCACCAGTTCCTTGCCGGCAAACTGAGCGACGGTGTTCTGCGCGAGCAGATCGACGACTTGCTCGCGGGTGTAGCCGCCCACGTTCTGTCCGTCGACCGTGACATTGGGGTAGACCCGGCTGTATCCGACCACGGAATAGACCAGCAGCGCCATAAGCACCGCAAACACGCCCAACGACGCGAACAGCGCGGTGCGCTTGGCGTTGTGGCGGCGTTTGGCGGCCTTTCGGTTCTGAGCGGTTGCGGAAGGGGGGCGCTGGGTCGTTTGATTTCCGGTGCGGGGCGCGGAGGCCATGCGTGACGGTGCGGACGGGTAGGCCGCGCGGGAGGGCGCCTGCGGCGCGGCTCCGCGCGACGGATGTCCCGTCGAAGGCCCCGTATTCTGTCCACGCGGCGGCACGGACGAATAGGGGGTTGTGTTTTTTGACATGATGAAACCCTCCAAAAGGCATGATAATCGTCAGGGTCTACGAGACCACGTTTATTATAATGGCACAAGGATGAAAATTCAATTACAGGTTGATGACAAAACGGTTACGAAATATTTGTAAAGGGCATGGAAATAGGGCGGGGGTCGTTTGGGGCGCAGGGAACAGACAGAGAAACCCCGCCTTTTGTTGCTATATGCCGCGAAGGGGGTGTTTGTGCCGTGGGGGTGGGCCATATCGACCGTGCGGTGTCGGTTTGCGGCGCATTTGTAGGGGGCGGCCTCCATGCCGCGTTGTGTATTGTTGCCATTTTGCTGTTTTTCCAGAAGAAAAAGGCTCCGGCCATAAGTGCCAGAACCTTTTCGTTAGCGCTCTTGCTCAAATGAGTGCCTTTCTATTTCGCGTCCAGACTGGATTGGATTTCTTTTTTGATTGCTTCCAAACTGGCATCCTGCAGATTAACACCATTGTCGGGCTTTGCATCCTTAACGGCGGGGTTTACGAGATTCAAGGCAGTAATCGTTCCACCCTTCTCGTTGTAACTGAATCGGCCGCAGGGCCCGCCCAGAATGGTGTATGTCCCATCATCGTTTTTGCGAGCGAAGATAAACCACTTTTCGCCTTCGGACATCAGCGGATCATCCGAAAATTGAATCACGCCTTTGTCGGTGTGGCGGCCTGTCATGAAGATTTCGATGGTGTCCTTCTCGGAGACAATACCGTCCAGCACTTTGGCTGAGAACGTGGAAAAGGATAATGGAGTGCCCTCTCCTGATTCTTCAAGCGGCGCTTCCTCGGATCTTCCTCGATCAACGATCTCGACAAGCCCGATGAAATCGCTGGCCTCGGCGAGTTCTTGAATGCTGCTATACGATTTCGCCCAACTGGCATGCATGATGAATCCTTCATTGGGACCACCGGAACTGTCATGGATCAGCAAAACAGCAGTCAATGCGAGGGCAAGAATGAGGCCCAGAGATAAAAATATCAGAGCGGTTCGTTTTGCTATGCTCATAGCGCATTTCTCCTTCATCTTTCTTGGGGTAAAGAATAATCATCGGCTACTTGTCAATACAGAGAGTTTACCCCATTTTTGTCATCCGTCTGTGCCGTGTATATGCCCTTGCTATCATATCTATTGAATGTGTGTCCGTTCATAAGAGCGTTCGCGGATGTACCAAGATCAGCGAGGCCGAGAGCGTGGCCCAACTCGTGAGCGGCCACTGAGCGAATTTTGTTTGTGGAATAATTATCGGTAAAGTAAGTGTTCAGCGTACATGTTGAAGAGGTGAAGTAGGCGCCATTGTAGCCTGAAAGAGTATTTCCGTCCCAATCAACCTTTGAAAACGAGCCCGCCGTACAACAGATGCCGACGCCTATCGTTTTATTCAGTGTGGCATTCGTGGACGCGGTCCAATTGCTTGCGGCGTTAGTGTAACTGTTTGTGTTTGCCGCACTTATATTAACCGGCACATAGTATGCTATTGTGCTGGAGCTCCATTTTGGCCCCAAGAGACTATAGGCTAATACAGAGCCGCCCAGTGAGAGGATAATCGCGATGGATAGAAAACCAGCAAGGAATTTGTGTTTCATGTCATACCCTCATTTCTTTTGGAAGCATTGTCGCTATTTCCGTAGGTACAATCCAGTGAATGTCACGTCACCCCCCAACCGCTTCCATCTCCCCAACCTTTCCTTAAAAACCCATAATTTTTCTTTACAACCTACTTATACCCCCCTTTATCAGGAAGTCAATGACAAAAGGGTTACAATTCAGAAACAAGAAGTGACAAAATCTTTTGTTGTTCAGCAAAAATGGCTGCGTCCAAAGTGGTCGCAGCCTCTCCTCAAAAGAGTCAATGCTGATCCGTATACAAAAGCAAAGTCTGACACATCCATTCCACTACGCTCCACAAAAAACGCCCCCGGCCTGAAACCAGACCGGGGGCGTGAGCGATTGGAGCGTATGGGGTCAAGTTCGCGTCAGGGCGTCAGCGCGCAAAGCGCCGTGCCGTCCAAGCCGTACAGCCAGGCCGCCAGCGAAACACCCGCCACCTGTGACAGCAGCAACAGAAACAGCAGCGCGCCAAACGTCAGCAAAAGAGCGACGATATGCCGTCTGATGAAGGCCGAAAACGAAACCAACGGATTGCCCATAGCGGCCGCCTTTCTGTTACACCGCGCACCTCGTCCTTTTGCGAAAACCGCGCGTCGACTCGGCTCTTCGATGTCAAGCCTCGAGCGCGCCGCGTGGGCAGTCGTACTGCTCACTACGCGTGCGCGGAAACGCGGCTTGGTCGTTGGCTGCTGGTTTCCTTGCCCACTGCGTTCACTGTACTCCTTGCGCGTCGACTCGGCTCTTCCTCTTAATACATATCCATTCCGCCGCCCATGCCGCCGCCGGCGGGCATCATCGGGGGCTGGGGCTCTTTCTTATCGGTGACCAGGCTCTCGGTGGTGAGCACCATGGCCGCGATGGAGGCCGCGTTCTGCAGCGCGCTGCGGGTGACCTTGGCCGGGTCAACGATGCCGAACTCGACCATGTCGCCGTATACTTCACGGGCGGCGTCGAAGCCATAGCCAACCTTGTTTTCGCGTTGGATGTTGGCCAGGACGACCGAGCCTTCGAGCCCGGCGTTGGCCGCGATCTGACGCACCGGCTCGCACAGCGCGCGCGCCACGATCTGAATGCCGGTCTTCTCGTCGCCCTCGGCGTTGGCGAGCAGCTTCTCGACAGGCGCTACGGCATTGACAAACACGGTGCCGCCGCCGGCCACGATGCCTTCCTCGACGGCGGCGCGGGTGGCGTTGAGCGCGTCCTCGATGCGCAGTTTTTTGTCCTTCATTTCGGTCTCGGTGGCCGCGCCGACCTTGATGACAGCCACGCCGCCGGACAATTTGGCCAGACGCTCCTGCAATTTCTCGCGGTCGAACTCGGAGGTGGTCAGGTCGATCTGGGCGCGGATCTGGCTGATGCGGCCCTTGATCTCCTCGCTGTTGCCCTCGCCGTCGACAATGATGGTGTTTTCTTTCTGCACGATGACCTGACGGGCGCGGCCCAACTGATTGATCTGGGTGTCCTTCAGGTCAAGGCCGAGTTCATCCGAGATGACTTCGCCGCCGGTCAGAACAGCGATGTCGCGCAGCATTTCCTTGCGGCGGTCGCCGAAGCCGGGCGCCTTGACGCAGACGCTGTTGAACACGCCGCGCAGTTTGTTGACGATCAGAGTGGCCAGCGCCTCGCCCTCGATGTCCTCGGCAATGATGAGCAGCTTGCGGCCGGCCTTCATGACCTGCTCAAGCAGAGGCAGGATGTCCTGCACATTGGACAGCTTCTTGTCGGTGATGAGAATCAACGCGTCGTCGATGACGGCTTCCATTTTGTCGGTGTCGGTGATCATGTAGTGAGAGACATAGCCGCGGTCAAACTGCATGCCCTCGACCACTTCTGAATAGGTCTCGGAGGTCTTGGACTCCTCGACTGTGATGACGCCGTCGGCGGTGACCTTGTCCATGGCTTCGGCGATCAGTTTGCCGATGAGCTCGTCGGACGAGGAAATGGTGCCGACACGGGCGATGTCCTCGCTGCCGCCGATTTTGTGCGCGTTTTGCTGGATGGAATCCACGGCCGCGTCGACAGCTTTGGCGATGCCGCGGCGGATGACCATCGGGTTGGCCCCAGCGGCCACATTTTTCATGCCCTCACGGATGAGCGCCTGCGCCAGCACCGAAGCGGTGGTGGTGCCGTCGCCGGCCACGTCGTTGGTTTTGGTGGCGACTTCTTTGATGAGCTGCGCGCCCATATTCTCGAAGGGATCGTCCAATTCGATTTCCTTGGCAATGGTCACGCCGTCATTTGTGATGAGCGGCGAACCGAATTACTTATCGAGCACCACATTGCGACCCTTGGGGCCCAGTGTGATTTTTACCGTGTCGGCCAAATGGTTGACGCCGCGCTCCAGCGCGTGGCGGGCTTCCTCGCCGTATAAAAGTTCCTTCGCCATAATGGTGTCCTCCTCAATCATTATTGAAATGCCGGGTACCTGCGCCCACGTGGAATTCAATCCATCTTTCGTCGGATTCACTTCGACGAAAGATGATCCGCTAACCAGACACTTTGAAATGTCTCAACATTTCAAAGTGCTTATTCTACTATGGCCAGAATGTCGCCCTGGCGCACGACGGTGTATTCAACGCCGTCCAGCTTGATTTCGGTGCCGGAATACTTGCTGGTGATGACCTTGTCGCCGGCCTTGACGTACATGGTGACTTCCTTGCCGTCCACCAGACCGCCGGGTCCCACATTGATGACTTCGGCCACCTGGGGTTTTTCTTTGGCGCTGCCGGCCAGAATGATACCGCTTTTTGTGGTCTCCTCAGACTCGGTGAGCTTCAGAACAACGCGATCGGCCAAGGGTTTGAGAGTCATTAGAAACAGCCTCCTCTTTACAACATTTCGACAAACCGCCGCGAACATACATCAGCGGCCGTTCTTTCCCGTTTTAGCACTCATACGCATCGAGTGCTAGCCCTTAGACAATGATACTCATTCGGCAGGGATCGCGCAAGTCAAAATGGATGCGGATTTGACGGGAATACACCACAATTTCATTGATGTTGCAGATTATGTTCCTGTATTCGATTCATACGCGTTTTTTCAAGTGAATACTCATGATTTCTGGCGATGCCGTGCCGGCCGGCCCATTGACGCGGGGAGAACCGTACCGGCGAACCCGCCAGAACGAGCTTCGGCAGGGATCCGGGCTTACACGGATCTGAATCATGGTCCGGTCGTCTACCAAAACACGACCGGGAGGTCGGTTAAACTCAGGGCTTGCATTTTGCCCGACCGTATGTTATGATTCGTTTGCGAAAAAATTTGTCTTCCTCTCGCAGACTCCTTATGCGCCGTTAGCTCAGCTGGATAGAGCGTCTGGCTACGGACCAGAAGGTCGGGGAGTCGAATTCTCCACGGCGCGCCAGCAAAACCCACCGGAAACGGTGGGTTTTGTGCTGTTGGGGTATTTTTTTGTAGTTTTTATTAGCCTTCAATAAAATTTTAACCTTTTTATTCCCCTTTTCGTGGGGGGTTTTTTTTGGGTTAATAAACCACAACACGACTGGGGGCGATCCTGGTCGTCTTTT
>JAVBPF010000063.1:0-17063 GCA_031549735.1 Oscillospiraceae bacterium | reverse complement strand
TTGCATTTCGGGCAGCAACCCTGATATGATTTCGTCATGAGAACTTGTCTCCTTTTCGGGAGGTACTTGGCTTTGTGACGAAACCATTGTACCGGATAGGATGACGAGTTCTCAACTTTCATTTAACTTTACAATACGGTGCTTACCTTGGGGAGTGCAGCCATGACAACGTTTTATTTTATCCGTCACGCCGAGGCCGAGGGCAACCTCTACCGCCGGGCGCACGGCCAATACAACAGCCTGATTACGGCCAACGGAACCCGCCAGATCGACGCGCTGCGCGGCCGGTTTTCCGATGTCCTTTTTGACGCGGTGTATTGTAGCGACCTCTACCGGGCCTGGGCGACGGCGCGTGTCCTGAACATCAAGCGCGAGCGTCCGCTCAGACGAGATCCGGGCCTGCGCGAGATTTTCCTGGGTGCTTGGGAGGATCGCCCCTGGGGAGAGATCGAGCTGCGGGACGCGCAGCGCTACGAGTGCTTCAGCAAGGAGACGTGGGCTTTTTGTGCGCCCGAGGGTGAGTCGATGGAGGCGGTGTCACGGCGTATGCTGGACGCGGTTCATCGCATTCACGCCGCGTATCCGGAGGGACGCGTCGCCGTGGTATCGCACGGCATGGCCATCCGGGCGCTGATGACGTTGCTGCTCGACCGCCCGCTTTCGCGGATGTGCGAGTTGCCGCATTGGGACAACACCGCTGTGGCGCGGTTTGAATGGGACGAGGGCGAAAACCTGCCCCGGATGATCTATATGGGCGACAACAGCCACACCGGAGAGCACTCCACGCTGGCCAGACAACACTGGTGGAAGGGCGACGGTCAGCGCGACCTGCACTTCTACTTCCGTCCGGCTGTGTTTCCGCGTGACGCATCGATCTACAACTGGTTCCGCCGCGAGGCCTGGATGGCCGTCTACCATTCGGCGGTCGGGTTTGAGCCGGGTCGGTATTATGAGGACGCTCTGCGCTGTGCCGCCGCGCATCCCCGCGCCGTGGCCTTTGCCATGTTGGACGGAGAGCCGGTGGGGCTCATTGAGCTGGACACCGAGCAGTATGTCGCCGAGGGCTTGGGGCACATCTCGCTTCTCTACCTGGACGAGCCGTTCCGGGGCAAGGGGCTGGCCGCCCAGCTGCTCGGCCATGCCGTGAGTGTGTTCCGCACGCTCAACCGCACGGCGCTGCATCTACGCGTGGCGGCGACCAACGCGCCGGCGCGGCACTTTTATGACAACATGGGCTTTGTTCCGGTCGATACCGAGGCCGGACTGCATGGCCGTCTGCTGGTGATGCACAAGCCGATTTCAGTGTTCCCGGGATTGGATGCTTTATGAACAGAGACGCTTTTTTGCCGGTCAACCGCGCCGATATGGAACGGCGGGGCTGGTCGGAGCTCGACGTTTTGCTGGTGACCGGAGACGCCTACGTCGACCATCCCAGTTTTGGCGCGCCGGTCATCGGACGGGTGCTGGAGGCCGAGGGATTCCGCGTCGGCCTTCTGGCGCAACCCAATGTGAAGGACAAGCACTGCTATGAAGGGATGGGCCGGCCGCGCCTGTGCGCCATGGTCACCTCGGGCAATCTGGATTCGATGGTGGCGCACTACACGGCCGCCAAACGCAAGCGCAGCCGCGATTTCTATTCGCCGGGTGGACAGATGGGCCTGCGCCCCGACCGCGCCGTCATTGTATACGCGCAGGGGCTCAAAAAGGCATTCCCCGATTTGCCGGTCGGGCTGGGCGGGCTGGAGGCGTCGCTGCGGCGCTTTGCCCACTACGACTACTGGGACGACGCGGTGCGGCCTTCCATCCTGCTGGACGCCGACGCCGACTGGCTGGTCTACGGTATGGGCGAGCGGGCCAGTGTGGACATTGTACGGCGGCTGTCGGAGGGGACGCTCCGGGAGAGCCTGCCCGAGATCCGAGGGGTGGCCTGGCGGACAAACCCCGAGACCTTCGCGCCGACCGAGGCTGTTTTGTATTGCCCCGATTTTGAAGCGGTGCGCGCCGACAAAAAAACCTATGCCCGCGCCACGCGCCTGCAGCACGAGCAGCACGACGCCGTGCGCGGTCTCACGCTGGTGCAGCCGTCCGGTGATGAGCTGGTGGTGGTCAACCGCCCGCAGCCACCGCTTTCGACGCCCGAGCTGGATGACGTGGCCGAGCTGCCCTATGTCCGCGCGCCTCATCCCGACTATGACGCGGCGGGCGGAGTGCCGGGCATTGAAGAGGTGCGGTTTTCGCTAATCCACAACCGCGGCTGCTTCGGCAACTGTCATTTCTGTTCGCTGGCTTATCATCAGGGGCGGAGTATCGCGACGCGCAGTATCGAATCGCTTGTGCGCGAGGCCAAGGCGATCATCGCGCTGCCCGACTTCAAGGGCTACATCCACGACGTGGGCGGGCCGACCGCCAACTTCCGGCACAACGCCTGTACGCGGCAGGAGACACGCGGGGTGTGCCGCAACCGGAGCTGCCTCACACCCGAACCCTGTCCGAACTTAGACGCCGACCACGGGGATTTTCTCGATATGCTCCGCGCGCTTCGGGCGCTGCCCGGCGTCAAAAAGGTGTTCGTGCGGTCGGGGCTGCGATATGACTATCTGCTCCGAGAACCGACCGGGCAGGTGCTGCCCGAGCTCATCGAGCATCACATCAGCGGTCAGCTCAAGGTTGCGCCCGAGCACTGCGTCGACGGCGTGTTGGATTTGATGGGCAAGCCGCGCTATGAGAACTATCAAAAATTCACGCAGGTCTATGAGGCGCTCAACCGGAAGAAGGGCAAAAAGCAGTATTTGGTGCCGTATCTCATTTCGTCGCATCCCGGTTGCACACTGAGCGACGCCGTCACGCTGGCCGAGACGCTCAACCGGCGCGGCGTGATGCCCGAGCAGGTGCAGGACTTTTATCCCACGCCGGGCACGCTGTCGACCTGCATGTACCACACCGGGCTCAACCCGATGACGATGGAGCCGGTGCATGTGCCCCGATCGCATGAGGAAAAGGCCATGCAGCGGGCGCTTTTGCAGTGGCGGCGGCCGGAAAACGCCCAACTGGTGCGGGCGGCGCTGCACAAGGCCGGCCGGCGCGATTTGATCGGACAGGGACGCGGCGCGTTGGTGTCGCCAGCCACGGGCTCGCGCGGCGCGAAATAGGACAAGCCGGTGCGATTATCCGATGTGTTGTCCGGGAGCGGACGTTTTGAATGAGGTGTGAACATGTCATCGTTTTACGCGCTGCTGGCGCGGCTGGGGTATATTCAGCGCTGGAGCCTGATGCGCAACCGGGAACCGGAGAATGTGCTGGAGCACAGCTATATGGTGGCGCTGCTCGCCCACGCGCTGGCGGTCATCCGCCGGGATGTGCTGGGACTGGAAAGTGATCCCGAGGCGGCGGCGACGCGGGCGCTGTTCCATGACGCGACCGAGGTTTTTACCGGCGACATGCCCACCCCTGTCAAGTATTTTGATACCGACATCCGGGCGGCCTACCGCCGTGTCGAGGACGCGGCCAGCCAGCGGTTGCTGGCGCTGCTGCCCGACGAGTTGACCGAGACCTACCGCCCCTATATCGAGAGGGGAGAGCAAGACGAGACCGATGTGCTGGTACACGCCGCCGATACGCTTTCGGCCTATCTCAAGTGTGTGGGCGAGCGCCGCGCCGGCAACACAGAGTTCTTGCTGGCCGAGCGGCAGAGCAAAGAAAAACTTCAGGCCATGAAGCGGCCTGAAGTCGATTGGTTTCTGGAGCACTGCGCCCCGGCCTTCGGCCGGACGCTGGATGAATTGTAGAAACGAAGAGCCGAGACTGGCCATAGGGGAAATAAGAAATCGCAGGGGCGGCTAAACCAAGAAAACGGCTCCTACGCAAACCGTTTTCTGTTTGGACACACCGGAGATGGCTTATTTGCCCGGCCATAGCCGGCGCTCGAGGCTTGACAGACCCGGCGGCCTTTGCGGAAGGCGTTAGACTTATTTTTGCCGACCGCGCGGCGCGCTCGAGGCTTGCCAAAGAAGAGTCTTGTCGACACGCAGGTGCCGTGACTTCCCCGCGAGCGGGCGGCAGGGTATAGATACGCGGGCACACAAAGTGCACCCCTACAGAGGCAGGAAGCCATGTCTGTTACTCCCGAAGGGAAAACAGAAGCTTTTACTTCCCCGAAATGCCCTTGTCCGACATCAGACGGTAGAGGGTCGACAGGCCGATGCCCAACTGGCGGGCGGCCTCGCGCTTGCCCTCGACCGTGTGGCCGTGAATGTCCAGCATCTTCTGGATGCGCTGCCGCGTGAAGTCGTCGCGCTGCCGCGACAGGTTGCCGCTGATTTCCGGCCCTTCGGGAGCAACGCTCGGTTCGGACGCCGCAGTTTCTTTGGCGACC
The DNA here is from genome assembly GCA_031549735.1 of Oscillospiraceae bacterium. Taxonomy (GTDB): domain Bacteria; phylum Bacillota; class Clostridia; order Oscillospirales; family UBA929; genus JAVBPF01. The sequence goes on along the minus strand of JAVBPF010000063.1, from coordinate 12,691 downwards.
GGTTCGGGTACGGGAGGGACTTCCGCTTCGGGGAGCAGGACAAACAGCGCGCCGATGATTTCGGATTCAAAACGGATGGGCGTCAGGCAGTAGGAGCCCTTGAGCGGCAAGTCGCCGGCTTCCATGTCCTCAACCGGTCGGTGCAGGACCGATTCGCCGCCCAGCAGGCAATCGATGACGGCGGTGTGCCCGGTCAGATCGATCTCGTCCATCGGGGGCGTGGCGTTCTCGGCCCGCTCGTTGGCATATACGGTCTCACCCAAGTGATTGAGCATGACCGCGCCAAAGGGAAGCGCCTCAAGGATGCCCGAGACCAGCTCCTGGCTGTTGTTTTCATTGTTTGACATCGTCAGCCCCCGTTTCCTTTTATAGGCAATCTCATATCATCATCCGCCCAAGTGGATTTTCATTTTCCATCGGCATAGCGCCGCAGACTCTGCGGTGTTCGCCGCGGCCATCCCGCGCTACTGATAAGGGAGGAATAGCATGCGCCGCGCCATTCGCGCTCTGTTTACCGCTGTGATGTTTCCGGTTATGTATTACTGCGTCCAGACCTTTGTAGCTCAAGGCACCATGGCGGTTTTTGCCGTGCGGTGGACTGAGCGGTACCAATCCGAGGACATGGAACGCCTTTCGGCCGCGTGGTCTGAGTTTTATAAGACGTCCTCCGTTTTCATTATGGCCGGGGCCGCGCTGCTGACATTGCTGGTGCTGTTTTTGCTGATGAAGCGCACGCCGGGCGGCCTTTTGGGGCAGGTCGGTTGCGCCCGTCCCAAGCTGACGGTCATGGGGCTTTCGGCGGTGTGCGGTTTGGCCGCGCACATGGCCGTGCGTGCGGTGCTGGGGTTGATGTCTCTGCCGCAGTATGTCACGGAAGAACACAATGAAATTTTAGAGCAATTGAGCGGCGGCGGGGTGGCGGCCAATCTCCTCGTGGCCTGTCTGTTGCTGCCGATCGTCGAGGAAATGGTTTTCAGGGGCATGGGACAACGCGCGCTGCAGGAGGTTTTTTCGCCGCGCGTGGCCGTGCTCATCAGCGCCATCCTCTTTGCGGGGTTCCATTTCAACCCGATGCAGATCTTCTACGCGTTTCTACTGGGACTGATCTTGGGTGCGGTGTACTACTGGACTCGGAACATTCTCGTGCCGATTTTCATGCATGTCGCCTTCAACACCGGCAACTATCTGGCAAGCTGGGTTTTTGCGGGCGTGTCCCGTGAGATTGAGCTGGGTTTGATCCTGCTTGTCGGCACGGGCGCGGTGGTTGGGGGCCTGTCTTTGATGCACACCCTCATCAAGGGTAAGTCTAAGCCCAAACCGGAGGGCTGAATGGCAGTTGCCTAGCCCCGCTCGTAGAGCAAACCACTCTGCGCCAGCGAGACAAAATCCTCGTCGGCCACAATGATATGATCGGCCAATCTGACCCCGACGGCGCTGAGTGCGGACTGCATTTTCAGCGTCGTCGCTTCATCTTCCGGCGAGGGCAGCGCCACACCCGACAGATGGTTGTGCGCCAAAATGACGCTGGTGGCCCCGAAGCTCAACGCGGTCTCCACCACGCGGCGCACGTTGATGAGCGCGATGTTGACCGTGCCCTCAAACAGCAGACGGCAGCAAAGCGCCCGGCATTTGGCGTCCAGACAGAGCAGCATGACCACTTCGTTGCGGCGCCCCAAAAAGTGCGGCATCAGATAGGCGCCGGCCTTTTCAATGGTGTCCAGACACGTGTCGGTCGCGGTGCGTGAGATCTGGTAACGGCGCAGCAGGTCGGGCATCAATTTCAACAGCGCCGCCGAATGTCGGGATAGACCGTGCACGCGGCACAGCTCATCGACGTCGGCGTCCAGCACGCCCGACAGCGAGCCGAATTGCTCGATCAGACGGTGTGCCAGCGGATTGACATCCCGGTGCGGCAGCGCGTAAAACAACAGGAGCTCCAGTACGTTATGCTCGGCGAAGCCGTCCAGCCCCTCGGCCAAAAACCGCTCGCGCAGGCGCTCCCGGTGTCCGGTATGCGGGCCATAGGGCTTGGTGCTTTTGGGGGCACGGCTTTTCGTGTCCTCGGACGATTGGTTTGACCCGGTGACGGCGCTGTCGGCCGCCGTCTCGACGGCGGGCGGAGCCGGGTCGACCGGCGGGGCGATGTCCGGGCTCATGCGCGGCTGCCGGGCTTGGTGATGGGCTTGTTCTCACGGCACAGCGGGCATTCCTCGGGCGGCCAGGAGGGGATGTCCATCGACAGACAGGCGCGCAGCGGCGCGCCGAAATCGACTTTGCCCGCGCTGCGGTCGACAATGCAGCCGACACCGACCACAACGGCGCCCGCGGCCTTGACCAGCTCACAGACCTCTTTGACCGTGCCGCCGGTGGTGACGGTGTCCTCCACGACCAGCACACGGGTTCCGGGGGCGAGGATGAAGCCGCGCCGCAGTGTGAGCGTGCCGTCGACGCGTTCGGCGAACATGTTGCGGCACTTCAGGTTGCGGCTAACTTCGAACGCCATCTGCACCGCGCCGACCGCCGGGCCGATGACCACGGCCACCTGCTCGTCGGCGAACTTTTCAGCCAGGCCGGCGCACAGGGTTTCGGCCTCGAGCGGATACTCAAACAGGCGCGCGCATTGCATGTACCGGTCGGAGTGCCGGCCGGAGGTCAGCTTGAAGTGGCCGTGCTGCAGGACGCCGACGCTGGTTAAAATGTCTGTCGCTTTTTCTTCAAATGTCATGGGAATGCTCTTCCTCTCCGTGATGGTTTTGCCGGTCAGACCGGCCAGAAATTTTTGGGTATAGGCTTGGGCAAAGGGGGCGAAAACAGCCAGCAGAACGTCGTTGGCCGACGCGTGCATCAGGTCGAAGGAGAAGCTCGTGGCGCAGGCGGCCAGCCAGGCTGTCCATGTAAAAGGCGCGCCGGTGAGACTGTAATACCACAGGTTCATGCCCCAGCCGAACACAAATCCCCAGGCGAAGCCGAACACCGGCCGTAGCCAGAGGGGGATTTTTTTGTGCGCCGTGAAGCCCATCAGGCCCCAAAAGAACATCTGCCAGACGGTGTGTGTGCCCAGACTGGTCAGCAGGCTGGACAGAAGCGCTGTCAGCGCGCCGACCATCAGCCCGGCGCCGGGACCCACTGAGAAGCCGGCGATCATGATGAGCGCCGAGGCGGGTTGCACGCTGGGTATGCTTGCCATCAGCCAGCGGCCCACCGAGGCCAGCGCGATGAGCAGCGCCATGGCCAACATGACGCGCAGGCCGCGTTTCAATGCGGCGGGGGCGAACAGAAGCATTAAAGCCAACAGCGCGGCCAGCATGAGCAGTTCGACCAAAACCGTTCCTCCCGAACTGAGCGGCGGGGGTTAGTCCCTGAGTGACAGTTCCTCCAGCGCCGTATAGGTGGGGCCGCTCGGCGCCAACACGCTTTGAAAGAGAATCAGCTTACCTGCGGGCAACTCGATGGGGTCAGGCGGCGGCAGCGCGGACAGGGCGTCTTTTTGCGCCCCGCTGACCCGGCGCGCCAGTGTGATGTGCGGCTTGAAGCGACGATCGGGTGGGTCACCTCGTTCGGCCAGCGCCGCCGACAGCGCGCCTTCTAACACAAACAGGGGATCCGAGGGCGACAGCCCCAAAACAAGCGTATAGGTATTGCCGGACGGAAATACGCCCGGGCGGGCGGTCGTCAGTGTGAACGGCGCGTTTGGCAGGTGGGTGAGGAGTTGGGCATAGGCCTGTGCTTCCCGCGGTGAGCGTTCACCCAGAAAGCGAAGCGTGAGATGCAGGGTGGCTCTCGATACCACGCGCGGAAGCTTTAATGAAACGCGCAGCGTTTCGGCCAGAGCCGCCAGCTTGTCCGTCTCCGATTCGGGAAACGTGAGGGCGTAAAAAAGACGCATAGTGTGTGCCTCTCTTTTTGCGGAACCGCTGATTCGCCGGGGGAGGGACAGAAAACGGCGCTTCTTTGTTTTGAGAATGGATATACACATCATAAAGCCCGGCCGCTCGGGTTGTCAAGACCTGACACACCGAACGGCCGGGAGAAAAGTTTTTCTTTTGGATTTTATGATGGTGGGGAAAGGGGACACCCTGCCGGGGGACGGAGGACGTTCCATTCTCTTTGCGATGAGAAAGGAACCAAAGAATCGCCTTTGGGGATGCGAGGTTTGCTTTTTGCCCAGACAACCGTTGCATAAACGCCACCATCCGGGCTATGCCGGTTGTCAAGCCTCGAGCGCTGGCCATGGCCGGGGAAATAAGCCGCCTCCGGTGTGTCCAAACAGAAACCGGTTTGTGTAAGAGCCGTCTTCTTGGTTTAGCCGCCCCTGCGGCTTCCTATTCCCCCTACGTCCAGTCTCGGCTCTTCGGCTTTGATGCACTGCCCCCGAATCGGTGAGGTCAAAGGATTGTTTGGGGCATGTGATTTTGGGAAGCCTTTACTCCCAAATCCTTGACAGCTTGTGCCCTGTGCTCTCTGCCTTCCGCTCTCTAAAAAAGGGGAGCCCCATCGAAAGGGGTTCCCCTCTAGCGTTTCAATGTTTTATAAATACTTCGACAATATATCGGGATTGACGCAATACGTATAGGCGTCTTCGCGTGATATGTCGCCGGCTCGAGCGGCCTCGGCCAGACTGTAATCCATACCCTGCATGCCCTGATTGGCGCCGCTGTGGATGATGGTGTCGATCTGGTGGGTCTTGGCTTCGCGGATGAGGCTGCGGATGGCGGGGTTGACCAGCATGACCTCAAAGACGGCCAGCCGCCCCTTGGTGGGGGAGGGCAACAGCTGCTGCGAGACGACGGCCTGCAGCACGGTCGAGAGCTGAATGCGCACCTGCTGCTGTTGGTTGGGCGGGAACACGTCGATGATGCGGTCGATGGTTTTGGCCGCGCCCACCGTGTGCAGGGTGGACATGACCAGATGGCCGGTCTCGGCGGCGGTCAGCGCGATGGCCATGGTTTCGTGGTCACGCATTTCGCCGACTTGTATCACATCGGGCGACTGGCGCAGGGACGCGCGCAGCGCCTTGGCGTAACTGTCGGTGTCGTTGTCGATTTCGCGCTGGTTGACGATACTCATGCGGTGGTTGTGCAGGTATTCAATCGGATCCTCCAGCGTGAGGATATGACAGTTGCGCTGCCGGTTGATCAGGTCGATCAGGCAGGCCAACGTGGTCGACTTGCCCGAACCGGCCGGGCCGGTGACCAGAATGAGCCCCTTGGTTTTCTTGTACAGATCCAGCACCTGCGGCGGGATGCCCAGGCGGTCGGCTTCGGTCAGCTGTAACTGCACCACTCGGATGACGGCGGCCATTGAGTTGCGCTGCCGGAACGTGTTGATGCGAAACCGGCCGACACCGGAAAGGGAAAAGGAGAAGTCGCAGTCGCCATGCTTGATAAACTCCTCGTAGGACTGATTGCCCGAAAGCTGAAAAATCGACTCGATCAGCATGGCCGTATCCTTGGGCATCATGCGGAAGTCATCCACAGGTCTGATTTCGCCGTCCTTTTTGAACTGAATGGGGGAACCGGCCGTGATGAAGATGTCGGACACCTTCTCGCGGACGGCGCGTACCAGCAGATCATTGAGCGGCACCGTGTTGGAGGTCACAAACATATCCGCACTCTCCTTTTCAAACCGAGTATCCTTCTGCCGTCTGTAGCATATCAAAGACCAGCCGTTTCGACAAGTGCTTACCTTGACATCGTGATTCATCAGCCCTGCCAGATACTCAAACCCTCGTTGTATTCAAAGTCATCTTGACTTTGCCGCCAGGTGGTGACGGTATAAGATTCGAGAAGGCCCTGTTCATCAAAGAGACATTCCAATTCAATGTGCAGGTGCCGATTGTCCTGCGTAATGGTGCGGGCGAAAAGGGACGGTTCGTCGGACAGCTTCTCCCAGCCCAGCCCGATGGCCGTCATCTCTCGGACCGTTTTCATCGCCAAGCCGCTTTCGGGGGAGACATCTCTCAGCGCTTCGGCCAGTGTGGTCAGTTCTTTTTGTCCCTCGGTGTCCAGTTCGTAGTTGACGGCCAGCGTGTCGGCGCTTTTAACGGCCAGCTTGTAATCGGAATAGGCCGATACCAGCGAGAGCACGCCGAAAATCGACAGGGTCAGCATGATGAGTACAATCAGTATGGATATACTGCCCTGCATTGGATTGCCGTTTTTCATCCTGCCACCGCCTCTCCCGGCCGGTACACACCGGCGCTCACCTTCAGTATTTCCACATCGTCCTCGTCCGACAACAGATAGGGGGCCAGCTTGACGACTGAGACGGTCAGCGTTTCCCAGCGCCCCCAGTCGACGGACACGCCATCCAGCGTATTCTGGGGCGTGACGGTCATGGTCAGGGCATAGCCCTGTTCGTCCCGTTGGGCGACGGGCGTGAAGCCGGAGGAAAAGTACAGCTCATAGGTATCGGGCGCCGTTCGCACCACAACTCGACCGACATCTACCGAGGCGGTGAGGTCGACATCGGATTTAAACAGCTCTATCATCGACTGCGCCTCAAATCCGGCGCGATCCTTATCCCGAGCCTTGTTGGTGATGTTGGAGGCTCGGGCGAACATTTCCAGAACGAAGACGCTGACAATGGCCAAGACGCCGATGGCGATGATGATCTCCACCAGCGCCAGACTCCGACCGCTTCTTTGCCGCTCCATAGGGCACCTCCCGTAAGTGAATCATAAGGGGTTCTTCAAGACGAACCCTTAGGTAAACGCTGAGCAAATACGCCACAACATCACACCGGCCTTTTTGTGCCCCGGGGGCGTTGCAAAAACTTGTCAAGCCTCGAGCGCCAAGCTGCCGCATCGATTTATTCAGCGATTACCTAATTGCCGTTCACACGGTGTCGGGAAGGGATTTTTCATGCCCATCAACGCAATTGCATATCTGGAAGCGGCGATTTCGCGGGCTCCCGACCGCATTGTTTACACCTCACCCGAGCAATCGCTCACCGTTTCGCAGCTCTCGGCGCTTGCCAAACGGATGGGCTGTCTTTTGGCCACGCACACACGCCCATGCCGACCGGTGGTTGTGCTGGCCGGACGCCATGTCACCACACCGGCGCTGTATTTGGCCGTTTTACTGGCCGGGTGTTATTACGTGCCGCTGGGCGACGATCTCCCGCCCTATCGCCGGCAGGCCATTTTGGACGCGGTCGGCGCGAAGGTCGTACTCACCGCGAATCCGGACGACGAGTCCTTGAACACGCTTTCCTTTGACGGCACCGTTCTCACGCTCGCCGATGTTCCGGACGGCCCACCGGATGAAACCCTGGTTCTGGCGCGGCGGGGTGAGGTGATTGATACCGACCCCTGTTGCGTGCTGTTTACGTCGGGTTCCAGCGGAAAACCCAAGGGGGTCGTACTCACGCACCGCAACCTCATCGAGGCCATCGATGTCTACGCCGATGTGTTTTCCATCGGCGCGGACGATGTGTTGGGCGGGCAGGCGCCGCTGGATTACATCGCGGCCATCCGTGACCTCTATCTGCCACTGTGTACCGGCGCCCAAACCGTATTCATTCCCAAAAAGCTCTTTTCCGCCCCCAAGGTGTTGTTTGAATTTCTCAATGTCCGGAAGGTGACAACCCTGTTCTGGGCGGCGCCGGCGCTGTCCCTGTGCGCCGAGCTGGATGTTTTTTCTTCGGTCACGCTCGAGACGGTTCGCAAGGTGATCTTTACCGGCTCGGTACTGCCCTGCCGTCATCTTCGCCGCTGGCAGGACGCCCTGCCCGGCGCTTATTTTGCCAACCACTACGGGCCGACCGAGATCACCGGCAGCTGTATGGTGCATGTCGTCGGCGGGCCGGTTTCCGAGCAGGATGTCCTGCCCATCGGCCGTCCCTTCCCCAACACCCGAATCCTGCTGCTCGACGATCGGGGCCGTCCCGTGCCGGACGGTCAAATCGGAGAGCTGGCGGTGGCCGGGTCGCGCGTAGCGGCCGGGTACTGGGGGGAGGCCGCGCTGACCGAGGCCGCCTTTGTGCGCCAAATGCGTGAAGGGCATCCGGAAACCCTGTACAAAACCGGCGATCTGGCCCACCGCGACGCCGACGGCGTGTTCTGGTTCCACGGGCGGCGCGACCGTCAGATCAAGCATATGGGACACCGTGTGGAGCTGGATGAAATCGAGGCGCTGTGTCTGACCGTGCCGGGACTGACCCGGTGCGCCTGTCTGTATCATGAGGCAAGCGCCCGAATCTGTCTGTTTTACACGGGGCAGACGGACAGCGGAGACATCGCTAAAATTCTGCGGGCGCGGCTGCCCTCGTATATGATCCCGCGCAAGTTTACGCGGATGGAACGGCTGCCCGAAACCCCCAACGGTAAGGTGGACGGGACGGCGCTGGCCGCTCTGCTGGATGGATAAGGCCATGGAACATGTATGGAGTGTCGACCATGCCCAGCAGCTGATCGGGCAGGTCAAGAAGGCTCATCCCGCCCTGTGCTCCAACTGTTACCTGCTTCCGGACGAGCTTTCGCGCTTGTGCCGGGACAGGGCGCTTTGTTATGCCGTTTGTCCGGCCGGGCTGCTGTTGTATCAGCGGCGGGCGTGGGACGTCAAGCTCCATTTTTTTCTGAATCCGGAGCTGCCCCTCACCGTCGAACGCGGCGACACGCCCGTGACCGTTGATCTTCTGTACGCCGGGTCGGAGCTGCCCGTCGCCATGAGGGCGGCCGTGACCGAACTGACGCGGTGCGGTTTCGTTTCAAACGGCCACATGCGCCGCATGTCGATGCGGATGACGCCGGAACGTCAAGCCTCGCTGAACGCCGACGTGGGCTCGATCCCGGTCATCCCGGCGCAGCGGGCGCAGGTCGATGCCGTTCTTTCGCTATGGGAGAACACCTTCGACCGCTACGGCAGCGCGCTTCCAGGTCGGGAGGAGCTTTGCCGGCGCATGGACGCGCAGCAGATCCACGTCGTGTTGGAAACCACCGGCGCTCTGGCCGGTACCATCCAAATGGAATTTACCCGGGGTCTGGGCACGCTCAGCCATTTGGCTGTGGTCGCCGATCGCCGTGGGCGGGGTGTCGGCAAAGCGCTTTTGAGGCGCTATCTTGCGATGGGCGGCGAAAAAGGCGTTGCGCGGCACCAGCTTTGGGTGTCTGATCACGAGCAGGAGGCGCACCAGTACTACCTTCCGTACGGATATGCCTTTGACGGTCGGCAGGCGGTGCAGTATCTGCTGAAATAAGCACCTTGACAGGAGGAGCACCATGGACAAGCTACTGGCCATTTTGGCCGAACTGCGGCCCGATCTTGACTTCGCGCAGGAGAAACGGCTGATCGACGACGGTCTGCTGGACTCGTTCGACATCATCGCACTGGTGTCCGAGATCAACGATGTGTTTCGTGTGGAGATCAACGTCTCCGAGCTGACACCGGAGAACTTCAACGATGTGGACGCCATGCTCGCGCTGATCGAGCGGCTGGGCACAGTTTAGGGAACCAAAATCATTCAGCGTTTACCTAAGGGTCAATCCATATATGCTCTCACCCGTTCCCACGACAAATCCGCCGATACTGCCGGGAGGCCCTATGTCTTTTACATCACCGACCTTTCTTCTTTTTCTGCTCATTTTGTTCCCACTCTACTTTCTTTGCCCCAAACGGAGGCAGTGGTGCCTCCTGCTGGCGGCGAGCTATATTTTTTATGCCCTTTCCGATGTCAGAGCGCTGGTTTTCATCCTATTTACGACCGCCATCACCTATGGCGCCGGTCTTTGGCTGGCGCGCCGGAAGGAAAACAGGCGGGCGCAGAAGCCGATTCTGGCGTTTGCTCTGCTCCTTGTGTTCGGGGTTCTTTTTTTTGTCAAGTATTTGAACTTTGTGACCGGCGCCGTCAACTCTCTGTCCGGGCTTTTGGGGTGGGGCGCTCCGATCCCGCATCTGGATCTGTTGCTGCCGCTCGGCCTGTCCTTTTACATTTTCCAGTCGGCCGGCTATGTCGTCGACGTCTACCGGAGTAAAATTGCCCCCGAGCGAAACGTCTTTCGGTTTGCCCTATTCGTCTCCTTTTTCCCGCAGATCATTCAAGGACCCATCGGTCGGTATGACCGCCTTGCCGAAACCCTCTACGCGCCGCATCGGTTTGACGCGGACAAGCTCAAGTACGGCCTCCAGCTTATCCTCTGGGGTCTGTTCAAGAAGCTGGTCATTGCCGACCGCGTGGCGGCGTTTGTGGGCACCGTCATGGGTGACCACGCGTCCTATGGCGGCGCGGTCATTTTTTCCGGTGTTCTGATGTATTGTCTGCAGATCTACTGCGACTTTTCCGGCGGCATCGACATCGCCCGCGGCGTGGCGCAGGGGCTGGGCATTGCGCTGGACGAGAACTTCAAGCGCCCCTATTTTGCCCGCAGCGTCTCGGATTTCTGGCGGCGCTGGCACATCACGCTGGGTGGCTGGATGCGTGAGTATGTGTTCTATCCCCTCTCTCTCTCCAAGCCGTTCGCCCGACTGGGCAAGCGGTGCCGCAAGCGGTTCGGCCCGGCAGTGGGCAAGGTGCTCCCGGCGGCGCTGGCCACCTTTATCGTGTTTTTCCTGGTCGGCTTGTGGCACGGAGCCAGCTGGAAGTACGTCGCTTTCGGCCTGTACAACGGCGTTCTCATCACGTCGGCCACCCTGCTGGCCGCGACGTTCACCAAATGGCAGAAAAAGCTGGGCATCGACCCGGAACGCCGGTGGTATAAGGTGTTCGCCATTTTGCGGACTTTCCTTCTGGTCTGCATCGGGCGGTATTTTTCCCGCGCCGCCTCCCTGATGACCGCACTGCGTATGCTCAAAAAGACCGTGGTGAGCCCGCAGCTTTCGCAGCTGACCGACGGCACGCTTTTGAAGCTGGGGCTGTCGGTGTCCGATTTCGTCGTCGTGGCGCTGTCGGTCGGGGTGTTGTTCTTCGTGAGCGCCCGGCAGGAGAAGGGCGTGGAGATCCGACGGTCGCTGGAGAAGCGGCGCTTTGTGGCGCAGTGGGCGGTCATGCTGCTGGCCATCTTCGCCATTGTGTTCTTTGGGATTTACCGGGGGGACTATGTGGCGCAGCAGTTTATTTATGCGCAGTTTTAGGTAAGGGGCTGTGGTGATGATTGATATTATTTCTAAGGGAAAACTGCCCAGAGGATATAGTTATGTATTGAAGAGCAGCGAATTGGATCGATTTCTTTCGGAAAACGACATCAAATTGCACACGACTCTGAATTATTATTGGTATAAGGAGCAGGGGCATGTGTTGGATGCGTACTATTGGTTCCCAAACGAAAACGTTCCATACGAGAGATTATATATCAGATCCGGAACGGTACGGCAAAATGACGCCCCAAAAGCCAGAGCCGAAATGAGCCAGACTGTTCTTCCGAGGTTCATCAAATGGATTCAATCCATATGGAGTCTTCCGGAGAACTCCACGTTGCTTAGCCGAGAGCCCACTTTTGATGCCGTTTATAAAGACGGAAAAATTGAGATCTTAGAATCATATTGATGAGTTCCTCGGGGCATCTCCCCCGCAGGGGACGACGGAGGGTGTTACTTTCTCCCCTCGGGGAGAAAGTAACCAAAGAGGCTCAATGGGATGCGAGGTTTACCCTCAGCGCATACAGCCTTCGCGCAGACGCTGTCACCCGGGCTTTGCCGGTTATCACACAGCCCTCGGGCCGGTGAGGTCAAAGGGTTTCAGGCAACGGGGTTCAATTGTTGGTCCCACTCCCTGTGCGGCGACGGCCTCTACGTGTTTCGTGCAATCTCCGGAATTTTCTGTTATCTGCCTGCCAGGAGGTTCTCACGGCGCTTTTGTTGGGGTCGATGGCCACATCGACCCGCTGTCCAGTTTTCTAGCCGACAATGGATACAATCTGCTTTTCAAAAGGAGGGGCATGGATGAAATCAAAAACCTGGCTGATTCTCTTCGGCGTTTCGCTGTGCCTCGCGGCGTTTTTGATTGTGGGGCTGAACACGCTGGTCGATCCGTTCGGCCTGTTCGGCGACCCGGTGTACGATTGGGCGTCCTACGACTTCACCAACAATCCGCGTGCCGCGAAAATTGGCTATTTGGACAAGCATTCGGGTGAATACGACGCCTATTTGGTGGGGGCCTCAACGACAAGCTCCTATCCCGTCGACCAGCTGAACGATTACACCGGCCTGCGCTTTTTCAATCTGTTCGGATATGGCGGGGACTTCTATCAAACCCGTCTCATCGCCGAATACGCGCTTGAGCACTATCCGATGAAGCAGATGATTATCAACATCAGCGTCATCGACGGGCAAAGCTATCATGTGCAAAGCGACCGGCTGACCGACATCCTGCCGTCCAAGGTCGAGCGTGCGGATCCGACCGCCTACCGCCTGCGTTATCTCTTTGCCAATCCCTCCTACGCCCTGACCAAAATCAAATCGAAGTGGGACGACACCTTCCTGCCGCAGAAGTTTGACGTATTCAACGCGCAGACCGGCGCCTATGACAAAACCCAGCGCGACGCTGAGCCCATCGGAAGTTTAGGCGCATATCTGGTGAATAACCCCGTGTTTGACGGCTATACACCGCCTTCGCGGAGACTTTCGCACATCGACGACTGCGTGAAAGATTTGAGCGTCCTTTTGGCGCTGGCTGAGCAGAAGGGTGTTCAGGTCACCGTCGTCTTCGCGCCGTTTTACGCACCATACCTCGACATGGTCCCACCCGAGGATTTGGC
>JAVBPF010000075.1:0-5441 GCA_031549735.1 Oscillospiraceae bacterium | reverse complement strand
TGAACTCGACCTCGGTCCATTTCTTCACCCATACGCCGTCGACGAGCAGCTCGTAGTCCACACGGACGCTGTTGTTGCCGAGGCAAGCAAAGGTCAGGTCGTAGACCTGGTTCCACTCGCCGTTGGCATCGCGGAAGAAGCCGTTGGCGTCGCCCTTGCTCTTGTTCAGGGTAACGCTCTTGGTATACAGGGGTTTTCCGTCGGTCCCGTCATAGTAGTTGTGGACGCCGCGGTAGCCGCGCTGACGGTAGGCGGTGGGACGATAGTTCGATCCGGAGACAGACGTGCCGTTTGTCAGCACGGGGATGTGGGTTCCGTCGTAGGGGTCATTGTAGTCGCAGTCTCTGCCGTGGACGTGGCCGCCCATGGCCTCAACACAGGTGGCGTTGTTGGTGGCGCTGGCGCCGGTGTTGGAGGAGGCGAGGTGGGTGTGTCCGGGGATTTGGGAGCAGTCAAATTCGCACTGTTCCTGATGGACGCACAGGATTCTCGGGGTTGCATTGCGGATCCTGGTTTTGTCGTAGTGCAGATTCAACTTGGCCGGCATATTGATGGCGGTTTGATAGCTGGGCACGGCCACCATGTCAATCATGCCGCTATTGTACAAATGGGAGCGCAGGTTGGTCTCGGTCTCGAGAGAACGCTTGGTATTGGAGTTGATCGGATGGTTCGCGTTGGCCGAATCGGTGGCCTCTCCGGGGCTGTTGTCCCCGGCGCGGACGGGCATGAATTTGAACTGGTAGGTTTTGCTTTCGCCCGGTCCGAGGATCAGGCTGGAGTTGTCCATGTGGTAGCCGGCGCCGGTTCTTCTGATGGCTTTGGAGTGTATGTAATACACGGCCATACCGGTCGACCAGTTGGCGCTGTCATGAGCCCAGTCATAGAACATGGAGTTTTGGCGCTCGCCGGTGATGCCCTGGAAGTTACGGAACCACTGGTCGACGTACTCGATGCGGGCACCGGTCTCGGGCACCGGGGCGAAGATGAGGGAGTTGCCCTCGCCGCTGGCGCGTTTGACGTGGGCATAGCCGCTGTCGATGCCGGCATAGGCGCTGACCACAGCGCGCGTCGTATAGAGCACCGATTGGCTGTTGCCGTTGTACTGGTTGTTCCAGGACATCGGCATGCCGATGTCGCCGAACTCAATCCATTGGTCGCTCTTGTTCTGAACTTCAATGGACCAAAGCAGGGAGCCGTCGTCGGTCGCCATGTCAAAAGAGGAGACAACGTCATAGCCTCTCATGATGCGGGCGTCGGCATTGGCCAGTCCCGTCGCGCCGGCGGAGGGTGCCTCATTCAGGCCGATAAACTTGTTGACGACCTTGCCTTTGGCATTGAGTCCTGTGTTCTCATCGGTTCTGCTGTAGTAAGGGTTATTGGCGTTAATGGTATTGGTTGTGGTGGATCCCCCGTTGGCCAGGGTTTTGTTGGTGTCCTGTTCCCTAAAGGCCGCGGTGCTCGCGAGGAGGTCTTCCTTGGTGGCGGCGGAACGCGTGGCAAAAATCAGTTCGCCCGACCATTGGTGGGCCGTGCTTGATTCTCTGCTGCTCGTATTGCCAATCACAAAGTTCATGTCGGCATCAAAGGTGGTGCCGTAGGTTGTCCGGTTGTTCTTCAGCCGCAGCTCGCGGATCTGCCCCAGATCGCCGATGACGGCGGTGAACTGGTCGTTACCGATGGTGACGTTGGCCGCATAGGCCGGGAAGGACAACAGGCCGGCCGGCAGGATGCTCACGATGAGCACGATCGCCAACAGTCTGGCCAGATGACGGGTCCCTTTTCTTGCGGTAGATTTCATTTGGTTACCTTTCCTTTCTCGTTCCGTTGTATATGGGGATACGCAGGTTACATCGAGCCGGCAGAGACACCGCTGCAAAATGAACCGAGTGGCCGCCATACCGGCTCGATCGGGGACGTCGGCCGATCGAGCCGGTTGCGTCGCTTCCGTTGTCGCAAGCGAAAATGGACAAAACGCGAAAACGCAAACAAGTATCGTCCCCATCCTCACCGCCAAATACAACACCGAACCTGAAAAACGGAAAGCGACTCGCGGCCGGCACGGTTATTGGGCAGAAGGGAAAAACGATACGATAATGAGGGCACGGTCATTTTGTGAGCAGAGTCATTGGCCGGAATATCAGCCTCCCATTCCGATTCATGATCCATTTCGTTGAAAACACGGAACAAACCGGCACTCTCTCCCCAAAGAGAACAATGGGGCAAGCGCCGCTTCGGCGAGTGACAGCAGTGGACATTTTCGTGAAAACTTACAAATAAAACGTCCCTCTCACACTAATTTTATATTATAATTGCTGAACTTTGTCAAGTGAATTTTCGTGGAACGGACACCCCGTCTCCACCGTTCCTTCACATAACGACCATTAAGGCGAAGCTTATGCAAAAAGCCGCCGCTTCGAAAAGCGGCGGCAAAACAGGCGCAATTTATGCATTTGGTGGGTGGTAATCAGCAGCCTCGGGCGCTGAGGTTTGGCGCGCCCTCCGGCCACCAGACCGACTTGACAGGCTGTACAACTTCCCATCCCAGCGCGGTCATTACGTCCTGAATCATCCCGACGCTCTCGCCGCTCCAGCCGTAGGAGCCAAACGGTATCCCCCGGCGGCTCTTGGGTGACAGCCCACGCAAATAGGCCAGGAACGCGCCCACGGTGGGCATGACCTGCCGGTTGAGTGTGGGCGAGCCGACGGCACTGGTTCCGGCGTCAAGCAGCTTGGCCATGGCGGTGGAGACGTGCGTTTCGGTCAGGCAGAACGTCTCGACCGCAAGCCCCTCGGCGCGGAATTGCGCTTCCAGCCGCTCGGCCAGAATGCGGGTGGCGCCCCACATGGTGTCATATACAATGACAGCGCGCTTGGCGTCGGGCTCGTTTTTAGCCCAGCGGGTGTAGTTTTGCAGCATTTCAGGCAAATGCGACCGGATGACGACGCCATGCGACGGCGCGGCCAGCGCGACGGCAAGCCCCGAAACAGCGCCCAGCAGCGACTCGACCGGGCGTCCGAACGGCAGCACGATGTTGGCGTAATAGTCGCCGGCGCGCTCCAGCAAACGCTCCAGACCGATCTCATCGTCAAAGCGCTCGTCGGACGCGATGTGCTGGCCCAGCGCGTCGTTGCAGAACAGGATCTCCTGTTCGCGCAGATAGGTGGACATGCTGTCCGGCCAGTGCACCATCGGCATCAGCACGAAATCAAACGTGTATTTCCCGGTTGAGATAGCGTCGCCGGTTTTGACCACCTCGAAATTCATCGGCACGTCGGGATAGTACGCCTTCAGCCCCTTTAATCCGTTGGGCGAGGTGACTACGCGCGCGTCGGGACACAGCTTCATCAACGCCGGCAGACCGCCCGAGTGGTCGGGCTCGACGTGGTTGGAGATGATGACGTCGATTTTTTCCGGGTCAACAATTTCCCGGATGTGTTCGAGCATTACACCCGCAAAGGGCGCCTTGACCGTGTCGATGAGCGTGACCTGCTCGTCCAGCACGAGATAGGCGTTGTATGTGGTGCCGTAGGGCGTGAGATAGCCGTGCATGTTCCGGATGTCCCGGTCGACGGCGCCCACCCAGTAGACATTTTCGGAAAGCTTGACCGATTGCATGGGACGACCTCCTTAGAAACGGATAAACACCTGCGGCAGCTCACTCTTCATCGGATCCGAGAACCCCGGCCGACTCGATCCGAACCTCCGTGTGCTCCAAGTGGGGGACCCAGCCCTCCTCGAGCGGCCAGGTAATGGTGACATAGACGCATTGACCGGGATAGAGCAACAAGGCCTCAGGCTCGGTAACGACCACATCGGCATCCGTCGTCTCAAAAATCGGTTGTCCCGAGTTGGCGTCGACGCGGCCGGTCTCAGTGACCGTGACCGAACCGGTCTGAAACACGCCGCCCGCCCCGTCCGAAGTGGAATACCACAGCTTGACCGTGGTGATCGTTTCGTCCGATCCGTTGTACAGCAGACAGTGCGCGCCCTCAACGCCGCTCGCCGAGAAGGGAAGTACATTGGCCAGGTACAGGCCGCTTGGACCCTCGCCTTCAAACTCAAAGACGCGGTGGTACGTCATATTACCAATAGTCTCGGATTTGAGTGTCAATACGCCGTCATCACTAAGGCCCAAATTGTGGTATGCATGCATGCTGTAGAAGTCACCGACGCTCCCATCAAACTGATAAGCGCCCTCCAGGATATCCGTGATCACAGCCTGGCTGATGATCTGCATCTGTCCGTCGGGCAGAAACTCCAAATACGGAAATGCCTCGGGTTGGTCGTCGGGCGCCCAAAGCCCGAGGAGCGTCGTCAAATCAATAACCGGTTCACCGGGTTCAGAAGAAATCGTCTGTTCACCCGATGTCTCGGTCGTCTCGGTCGTCTCGGTCGCCTCGCCGGTTTCGTCCGGTGTCGAACAGGCGCACAGCCACACCAAGACACAGCAAAGTAATCCGATCCAAGCGCGTTTACTCAAGATGCTTCTTTTCATTCAGCGGTCCACTCCTTCATGATTCCTCGTTTACTCCGTGCTGCCGGGATCGAACCCGCAGCATTTTTTGTATTTCTTTCCGCTGCCGCACGGGCAGGGATCGTTGCGCCCCACCTTCTGCGCCGCCGTTTTGCGCACCGGCTGCTTCTTGACCGATCCGTCGCCGCCGACACCCTCCCCGGTGACCTTGGCCACCGCTTCGCGCTTGGGCGCGGCCTGTCCGCGCACCTGGGCGACGTAGATGAGCCGCACCGTCTCCTCGCGGATGGAATTGATCATGCCGTCAAACATTTCAAAGCCTTCGCGCTTGTATTCGATCTTGGGGTCGGACTGGGCGTAGGCGCGCAGCCCGATGCCCTGCCGCAGCTCGTGCATGGCGTCGATATGATCCATCCAGTGCTGGTCGACCACCCGCAGCAACACCACCCGCTCCAACTCGCGCATGACCGGCGGGGTGAGCGCGGCTTCTTTTTCCTCGTATACCTTGAGCGCGCGCTCGAGCAGCGTCTCCCTCAAGTCGTCCGGCTTCAGCGACTCCAGGTCTTCGCGGGTGTAGGACAGGTCGCCCGGCTTGAGGAACAGACCGATAAACGGCTGCAACACACCAGGAAGCTGGTCGGGGTCAAGGTAATTGTGTTCTCCGAAGGAGCCGTCGACAACACGGTCGATGACGCCCTTGAGCATGGCCTGGATGTTGCTCTCCACATCCTCGCCGTCCAGCACCTTTTTGCGCTCGCCGTAAATAATTTCACGCTGTTTGTTCATGACGTCGTCGTACTCGATGACGTTTTTCCGTGTCGCGAAGTTGCGGGATTCCACCCTTTTCTGGGCGTTTTCAATGGCACTGGAGAGGATTCCCGCTTCGATGGGCGTTTCCTCGTCCATCCCCAGTCTGTCGAGCCTGCTCGCGAGATTGCCGACGCCGAACAGGCGCATGAGGTCGTC
>JAVBPF010000087.1:0-7321 GCA_031549735.1 Oscillospiraceae bacterium | reverse complement strand
AGCTAATTGATTACATGGATTACTACAACAACCACCGCAGAAAGGAAAAGCTAAAGGGCTTGCCGCCTGCATTGCACAGACAACAAGCCCTTCAGGTCGCCTAATGAAATATTTGTCTAACTTTTGGGGTTCACTTCACTGAGCCATCGCGCCGCTTTATCTTTTTGTTTCGGTTATGCCGGGAAGTGAACTTCCAGGAGGGGCAGAAGCATTGGCAAGCTGAATGGTTTTCTCAGACAGTCGGTAAACCCGTATTGCTGTAAATCATTCAGCGTTTCGCCGGACATCAAGATAATGGGAATTTGAGCGCCTCTTTCGCCGCTGCGGCGGATCCGTTCGGTCGCCTCATAACCGCTCATCACCGGCATTTGCAAATCCATAAATATGATCCCATAGCGATCGGGAGCTGACAGGAATTTCTCCACCGCAATCCGCCCGTTTTCAGCGACATCGACAACAAACCCCTGCCTTTGGAGGAAAACGGCCAGAATATCCCCGGCAAAAGAGTTGTCCTCCACCACCAGACATCGTTTTTTCTGGTCCCCGGTCGCGAACGAAGGGCTGGAACCCTCAGATGAAGGGCCAAACCCCTCTGTTTCCATTGCCACGCTCTCCTTCCTCCCGCATGCGCGGTGCTGTGCGGCATAAGAAACCCAATCCACACATAACTTTTTTATTATACAAGCTTACCGGGCCATTGACAATCCTTCAACAAACAATGAATTTGACACCTCGGACCGGGGCATAGAGGCGTTCTCTTACAAACTTTTTTTGATGCATTGAGGAGGTTTTTTCGTGAATCAGTATGTTTTTCACCTTGGTGAATTTGGCGGCAGTGCTTTGCTTGAATTTAGGAAGGGCAACAATCACAAGGAAAGAAAGTTTTCGAACTCAGATTCACTGTATGTGTCGGATGATGCCTTCTTTTTCTTTTTGGAGTATCTTTTCAGACACGTTGTTTCCACTTTCGATATGTTTGAAGATACATGTATTTCGAAAAAACAGTGGTCTGATGTGATGCGCTTAAGTATTCCTGACCTGCTTAACGGCAAATTTGCAGATGAAGCAATGAAGACATTGGAAACCATAAACGGTTGGGTTGAAGAACATGTTGCGGATGATGAAGAGTTCATCGTAATCGGTGTGTGATATTTTCGTCGAAAAACACGGCGCCTTGATTGGGCGGGGTTGTGGTTTATAGAACGGTATGGTAGACTGATTTTTGTTTGAATCTCCTGCGTTTTCGTGCTTTCAACAGAAGGCTACTCTTGAGGCGAAGAATTCTATCGGCATCCGGGGGCAACTTCCAGAGTGGTATGCCTCGATATTGCAGAAACGGGGGACAATCCCCATGGATACTAGCGTATTTGTCGCGCACTGTGATGACTATGATCAGGCGCACCTTGCCGTCGGCCGCGTCCTCGATGCGTTCGGAGGTGCGAAGACCCTTCTGGGCGGACGGAAGCGCGTGCTGGTCAAGCCCAACCTTGTCCTGCCCCGCAAACCGGACGCCGCCGCGACGACACATCCCGCGGTGGTCGAGGCGGTTTGCGCGGCGTTTGTGAAGGCGGGCGCTGCGGTCTCGATCATTGACTCGACCGGCGTACCGCATACCAAGAGTCTGTTGAAAATGCTCTATGGCAAAAGCGGTATGACGGAGGCGGCCAAGCGCAGCGGCGCGACGCTCTCCTTTGACACTTCCAGCAGAACGGTGTCGGTGCCAGACGGGCGGATTGTGAATAAACTGGAACTGCTCTCCCCTGTTCTGGACGCCGAATTGGTGATCTCGGTGGCCAAGGCGAAAACACATAGTTTGATGGCGATGAGCGGATGCATGAAAAACCTGTTCGGCTGTGTACCGGGACTTGGCAAGCCCAATCTGCACCGAAAGTACCCAAAACGGGAAGACTTCGCGGCCATGCTGGTGGATCTGTGCCAGCGCATCGCTCCGGGCTTTTGCGTCCTCGACGGCGTTTGGGGCATGGAAGGCGCCGGGCCGACCGGAGGCGATCCGAAATACTTCCGCACCATAGCGGGCGGGGTTTCCCCTCATGCCGTCGATTTGGCGCAATGCCACCTGATGGGACTGCGTTTGGACAGCGTATATACGCTGCGGGAAGCTGCCTCGCGCGGGCTTGTGCCGGATGATCCCGCGCTGCTGACATGGCTGGGTGACCGCGCCGAGGAGCTGCGGACAAACTTCAAGCCCGCGGTGCGGCACAAGAATGACGCCCTCCCCGAAATTATGGACAACTGCGTCGGCTGCGGTGATTGTGCCCGAGTCTGCCCGCAAAGGTGCATCGCGATGCGCGATGGCAAAGCCGTTGTCAACGAAAAGGACTGCATCCGCTGCTATTGCTGTCACGAGTTTTGCCCAGCCAAAGCGATACTCTTGTCATAACGGGTTCACTCGGTTCCCGTTTTTGCAGAGGAGGTCGATCATGACGAATACGTTACCTAGCCGAAAGCTCTATCTGGACAATCTGCGAACCTTAACCGTGCTATTGCTCTTCCCATATCACACCTGTATGATCTACAACGATTTCGGCGAACGCTTTTATATCCACGGAACAGACCATGCCGCAGCCACTCTCTTTATCGGATTCGGCTGGGGCTGGATGATGCCGCTTCTGTTTGCGATGGCCGGCATCAGCGCGGCCTATGCCCTTATACGGAGAAGCACAAAAGAATTTGCCAAAGAGCGGGTCCAAAAGCTGTTGATCCCGCTTATTGCCGGGATTCTGCTGCTCGTCCCTGTCCAGTCCTACATAGCCGGATTGTCCATAGACGGAAACACCGGCTATCTTGACTCTTTTACGAAGCTCACCGACCTGACCGGATACGACGGCGCGTTCACGCCCGGACAGCTCTGGTTCATTCTCTATTTGTTCATCATCTCCCTGGTCTGCTTGCCGTTGATGGCACTGCTCAAACGCCACTCAAAGGAAACCCCCGCCGGAAAGCTGCCGTTCATTGTGCTCATCCTGCTGGGTATCGTCCCCCTGCTGACACACATGATCTTAAACATCAGCGGAAAGAGCTTTGGAGAATACATCACCTATTTTTTGTTTGGTTACCTGATCCTGTCCAGCGAGGACGTTCTGGCCAAGTTGGATCGGTACCGTTTTTGGCTGCTTGGACTCATGCTGTGCGGTTACGCCGTCGTCCTGCTGACCGAGCACATGTTTCAGGAATTCTTCTCCTGGATCAGCATTTTGGCCATTTTGGGCCTTGGGCGGCATGATTTGAACTTCGAGAACAAATGGTCTCGCTGGCTTTCAAAATCATCCTTTGGCTTGTACCTCTTCCATCAGTCTTGGATCGTGATTGTCGCTCATTTCGTTTTACCGATGACCGACAGTACGGCGTGGCAAGTGTCCCTTATTCTCACGGGCAGTATTCTGCTGACCTTTCTGACCTATGCGGGCGCCAAACGGGTCGGCCTTTTCCGCTGGATGTTTGGATTGAAGCCGTAATTTTACGACGGGGAAAAGGATTACGCAAACAGAGTAGGCGGGGGGATAGTGTGAAAGGGGGGCAATCGCCCCCGCTTTCGCGTTTAATCACCCACCGAGGTGACAGATTTGGCGTGCTCGGCCGCCAAATCGCTCAGGGTGTGGACATTGTCTACACCCTGAAAAGAGAGTTCGCAGTGAAGAGCTGTGGGCTCTCTTTTTTGGGAGAGTGATCGCCCATAGGCACACTCTCTGTACATCACGCTCCTCTGTTTTCGTACGCCTGCTGCCCGGCTGAGTCTGCGCCATCATTTTTGCATCAGAGCGGCTCCCTCTCAAAAAAGTGCTCCAATCCTTCTACAGCGAGCCGGATTTCCCTTGTTTTCCACCCAGACTGTGATATACTGGTTTTGACAAAAAACGTTTGGCGTGTGTACAGACGTTTCATTTTCGCACTGATGGATGGGAGGAATTTTCTATGAGGAGATTTGTGGCTCTTTCCCTGTGCTTTGTTCTTGTAATGGCCTTGTTGCCGACAGGCGGCGCGGTGGCCGCCGTACCCAACGATCCGGCGGATGGCCGGGGCGTGGAGATCCTCTTTGCGGTGGACACCGGATCCACGATGCTCGACGCCCGGCAGCTCGCGCGGGAGATCTCCAGTGCGCTGTCCGACGGCTGGGGTCAGGAGTTTCTCAAAGAGGGCGCTGGGTTGAATCGAGAAAGCCCCAACACAAACCTGATGAACATGAGCTTCATCGAGTACGACGGGGATTTTACAAAGCTCGTCAAGGATTATCAGTGGCAGCACGCGCAGTCCATGCACGTGATCGTCAACATTGACAGCGACGGCCTGCCTGAGCTGGCCACCGACGAAGGCTTTGGCGCCCTTGTCCATCTGCTGTCACGGGACAGTGTGTTCTATCTTGGCGCGGGCGATAAGTCGCGCGCAGAACCGCCGGCGCTTCAGGCCAACAGACTGAATCAGGCGCTGGCCTTCCGGGGCTCGATGGACAGCGACGGCTATTTCGAATTCGAGCTCGACGACTACAACACGGCCGCCTTCCTCACCATTGCCGAGCGCGCCTCCCGTTACTACGAGGAGGAATGGAGTACAAAAGATCCCGCCCGTCCGATGAAGGTCACGCGGGTAAGCGCCGACGATCCCGCCGAGATTTCCGTTGAGATTGATTTAGACGGTTTCAATATGGACGGACGTGACCCCATGATGGGCATGACCACTCTGCCCGATCTCTCGGCGCTCAACGGCGGCGGCGGCGCGAGCGAAACCACTCTGTCAATGACACCGGGTGAACATCTGTTGGTGCGCAACGACATATGGGGCTTTGCGGAAGGGACCCGTTCCACCAACGACGCCATCTGCTACATATCACTTGACGCCGCACCCATCGCCGACTTCACCCTGTCAGCCGATACCCTGTGGGCGGGAAACACGACCGCCCTGTTCACCGACAGATCCTATGACCCGGCCGGTGGGATCACCGAGCGAAGCCTTGTTGTGACAGACAGCGCGGGTGATGTGGTCTGCCGGTGCGAAACCGATGGCCCCGGGCAATGGCAGGAAGAACTAAACGGCGGCGGCTGGCCTTCCGATACATACACAGTTAGCCTCACGGTCACTGGCTACGACGGCAAAAAAGCCACCTACAAGCGTGAAATAAGGATCTACACGATCGATGACGAGGGCAGAGCGTATATCGGCCTTGACCTTCCCGGGGTTTCCGAGCCGTGGCCGGAGCTCAAAACCATCGCACCCTATCAAACAGCCAACCTACTCATCATCCCCGATCGGGAGGAAAGCATAGCCGCCTATCGTTTTCTCTACCTGCGTCAGGATGGCGGAGCCAAACCCTTTGCCACCACCTCGGGCTGGCAGTCGGTGCACGATTCCGAACCGGGCGATATCATCGGCAGCGCCGAGGTGCTCCAGAGCGGAGCGTACGAGCTTCAGGTACAGCTGCTTCTGGAAAGCGGATATCTGGTCAGTAAAAGCTTCGGCCAGTTCCTCTTTCAATTGGGCGGGGGCGACGACCAGCCGGCCCGCGTGTGGCTTGACCCGCCCGAAGGGACCCTCTTGCAGGGAGCGGACGAGCCGATCATCGTTCACGCGGAGGATGAAAACCTTGTTCGTATGATTGAAATCTCGGCACTCACGGCTTGGGGTACGTGGGACTCTCTGGAAAGCGCTTCCTTCGTCAACGGCGGTCTCTACCAGTCGCTGGTGTTGGAACGTGACCGGCTGCTCAACTATGCCGACGAGAGCGGCACGGCAACATTGACGGTGACCGTTCACGATTACAGCGGACACGTATCCGAATACGAGGCAACTGTCCTGTTTGACATGGAGCCGCCGGCCATTTCAGGCCCCGGCTTTTCCGCCGAAAACGGTCGGCTCTTTTGGCAGTTTGAGGTTGAGGATAACGGCGACATTGACCGCTGGGAGATTCAGTTCAACCGCACCAATCATGATTTTGACTGGACGGTTTTGTCCTCCGGACAGGGAAACGATTCACACGCAACCGTCCAAAATGAATTCCCCTTGGGGGAGGATTTCGGGCGCGCACGGCTCGTAGCCTTTGACCGGTCGGGCAACGTGGCCATGACCGGCCCTGACTTCGGCGACCACTTCCCGTATCTGTACGATGTCACACCGCCCACCTCCGCGCGGATTACCGGACCCGGCGCGCTTCTGGCGGGCAGCGCCAATATTTGGATCGAATATCAGGACAACGTCGGTATCGCGCGAGCCGGGATCGAGTATTCAACCGACGGCGAGCAGTGGACGACACTGTTTGACAGGGAGATCATCAATCAGCCAACGACGACTTACAGCACGTTGGACACAAGAATTCTGCCCGACGGCGCCGTTTACTTCCGCGGATCCGCGACCGACAAGGCCGGACTCAGCACATCCGCGCCGATGGTGACCTACGAAATTGACAACACGCCGCCCGATGCGCCGAAATCCTTCCGCCTGAATCCGTCGGCGTCTTATATCTATCTGTATTGGGAGGCGCCGCAAGCCATAGATACGACCTCCTTCACAGTGTATCGGGCCAAAGTCACCGACGGCGTGGCGGACAATTTCATCCGGGTACGTCAAAACCTCACAACGCTGGGCTGGTATGACCAGAGCGCCCAACCCGGCACGGACTATGACTACTATGTTGTGGCGGTCGATCGCGCCGGCAACGTGAGCGCGCCGACCGAGACGCTCCGCCAGCGACTGCGGCCGGACGATCAGGCTCCGCGTGTCTACGGCCTTTCTCCGGCCGACGGTTCGTCGATCCGAAAGGGCACGGCGCTGATCGTGTCTCTGCTGGACGACTTCCGGCTGAAAAGCGTGGTGTTGTACGCCCGGCCGTCATCGGACGACGTTTGGGAACAAGTCTATGAAAATAGCGCGCTGAGCGCGGCGGCGCAAACCGTGACCGTGTCCGGCTGGGAGAGCAAGCTGGCCGCCTATGCTGAAGGGGTCTATGAGCTGCGCCTTGTGGTGACCGACTCGGCGGGCAACCGTGGCGAGGAAAAACTCTTTCACTACACGCTCGACGATACGCCGCCGGCCGATCCGGCCCTCACGCCCGTAAACGGCGGTCTGTCGGCCGGGGTCAAATGGGACGCGTCGGCCGATTCGGACATCGCGGGCTATTGCGTCTATGTATCCTCCTCTGAAAACGGGACATACAGCTTTGTCGGCCGTACGGCGGCCGGTACGCGCACCTTCACTATGGCGCGCAATCCGGGCCAATGGTGGTTCAAGGTGACCGCCTGTGACATCGCGGGCAACGAAAGCGCGGGGGCCAGGGTTATGGCCGTATCGGAACCGACCGACACGGTTCCGCCCA
>JAVBPF010000098.1:0-5351 GCA_031549735.1 Oscillospiraceae bacterium | reverse complement strand
TTATCATTTTGAAGTCGGAGATAGAGGACGACGAGGAGATCCTGGTCAGTCTGAGCGACGAATCCGAAGCCGAAGAGGTCTACGAGCTTTTTATGCAGCGTTTGTCCGAGGATGATGACGAGGAGCTTGACGGTGAGGACGGCGAGGGCGAAGAGGACATGTGAGCCGTGTCCGGCGTGGCGTAAACCAACCCCGGCCGTGATTTAGCGGCGATTTGAGCCTTGTTTTTTTTGGCTCCCTGTGTTATTCTGTAGATGGTTCAGCAATAGCTCCCTGCTTGGTGCGTGACAGATCCTTTTAAACCCACATTTCTACTTCGGGATGCTGGAACTCTCTCCGCGGTTCGCAGGCCTCCCGGCCTTTTTGGTCGGAAGTTGGAAGCGCTAAAACGGAGAGGAGGCAACCCACCTGCATGACGGTGCAGGTTATAAATGGGTTTGCACGGCCGAAGTGGGGCGCTATTATTATTTGAAGAGCCGAGACTGGCCACAGGGAGTACAGTGAGTCGCAGTCGCGGAGAAACCAGGTCACCGAGCACAAGAGACCGTTTCGACAAGACGGAGACGAACAGAACGACCGACCATGGTCGGCGCTCGAGGCTTGACACCGAAGAGCCGAGACGGGCCAAACATTGCAACACCATCAACCCAGCGGGCGGAAAGAACGCCCGTTTTTTGTCGTCAAAAGCCAAAAACCTATCGTAAGAGGAGGGGAGCGCCGTGCCGGAAACCGGTCAAACCGAAAAAGACATCTTCCTGCGCAACACCATGCTTTGGGGCGAGGAGGCGACGCGCGGCCTCTCAAGTCGGCATGTGGCGGTCTTTGGGCTGGGCGGCGTGGGCGCGGCGGTGGCCGAGGCTCTGGCGCGCGCCGGCGTAGGCACGCTGACACTCGTTGATTTCGATTCGGTCGGCGTAAGCAATATCAATCGCCAGCTGGGCGCGCTGCACTCCACGCTGGGACAGCCTAAGGCCGAAGTGATGGGCGCGCGTGTGCGGGACATCAATCCGGACATCGTATCCGATGTGCGCGTGATGCGTTACGATGCGGAAACACGGGATGAACTGCTGGGCGACGGCTGCGACTATATTCTGGACGCCATCGACATTGTGACTTCGAAGCTGGATCTGATTGTCACGGCGCTGACACGCGGGATCCCCATCCTCTCGGCGTTGGGAACCGGCAACAAGACCGACCCATTCTCCCTCACCATCACTGACATCTCCGATACCTCCGTCTGCCCGTTGGCGCGCGTGATGCGCCGCGAATTGCGTGCCCGCGGCGTCCGGCATCATGAGGTGCTGTGGAGCCGCGAAGCGCCGGTCACGCCGCTGTCGCTGGAAGCCCCGCCGCCCGGACGCCGCAGTCTGCCCTCCAGTGTCCCCTGGTTGCCGGTCTGCGCCGGAATGATGATGGCGGGCCACGCAGTGATGAAAATGATTGAGACATCTCGCTCTTGAACGCTCGCTATCTGACTGAAGAACATAAAAAAACGCCCTCGGAGCAGACTAGGTAGGAGACATGCCTCGGTTGTCCGGGGGCGTTTTGCGTCCTCGTACGGGAAAGGGGGCTTAATTGCGTTTGAGGATTTCCAAGCCGGTCGTGACCGGGATTTTGGGCGCGGTGGCCGGTGCGTTGAACGGCTTTTTCGGAACGGGCGGCGGCATGATCCTGGTACCCGGGTTGGCGCGCTGGGTCATCCCGGACGGGAAAAAGGCGCTGGCCACCACGCTGCTCATCGTCACAGCGCTCAGCCTGACCACCACCGCGGTCTACGCACTGTCCGGGAGAATGGACTGGGCGGGTGCGCTTCCCTACATGCTGGGCGGTCTGATCGGCGGTTACGCGGGCGGGCGGTGGTTCAAACGGGTGCCGTCCCATTGGCTGCGCCGTGCGTTTGCAATCATCGTTATCGCAGGCGGCGTACGGGCGGTGTTCTCATGAGCTTTATACCGTCGATGGTGATGGGGGTAGCGGCGGGCGTACTGACGGCGTTCGGACTGGGCGGCGGAAGCTTGATGATGTTGGCGCTGTCGGCCTTTACCGACTGGCAGCAGCAGAGCATCGCCGGACTGGGGCTGCTTTTTTTTCTGGCCACCTCATTGAGCGCCCTGCCGGTTCATGGCAAGGAGGGGCAGCTGGAACCCAAAACCGCATGGCCGGCCATGGTGACCGGGACATTGTTCGGCGCGCTGTCGGCTTGGATCGCGCTGGGGCTGGATACCGCGCTGCTGCACCGCGTGTTCGGTGGGTTCATGATTCTGGTTGGTCTGAGCGAACTGTTTCGAAAGGACATGCCGACCGACGAACAAAGGGAATAACAGACATAAAAAAAGCCCTGCCGTTTCCGACAGGGCTTTTGATGGGCACAATTTCCGAATTAGCCGTTCTCTCTCATGCGAGCGAAGCAATCGCTGCAATAGACGGGACGGTCGGTTTTGGGCTCAAAGGGGACTTTGGCTTCGCCGCCGCAGGAAGCGCAGGTAGCGGCGAAAAACTCGCGCGGCGCACGGGACGCGTTCTTGCGGGCGTCACGGCAGTTCTTGCAGCGCTGCGGCTCATTCATGAAGCCACGCTCGGAGTAGAATTCTTGTTCACCGGCGGTGAAAATGAAATCTTCTCCACATTCTTTGCATTTGAGTGTCTTGTCTTCGTACATGGTCTTTCCCTCACTTTGATTGTTGCCCTGTTACAGCTTCTCACGACAGCAGGAAACGCTATGGTGGGGTAAGCGACAATGGGCATGTATGCGTGCAGGCGAACCTGCTATCGCCAATGTTTTGCCAGTTTGCGTCTGGCACGCTGGACAGCATTGTCCACGGATTTCGGGGATTTCCCGGTGATGGCTGTGATCTCTTTGGTCGTCAGCCCGTTCAGATAGTGCCCCAAAATCTCGGCTTCCAAGCCGGAAAGCAAGCCCATCCAGGTACCGGTTAGCTCGGCAAGTTCTTCACGCCCAATGACAAACGCTTCGGGATCGAGAAGCTGGTCAGGGTTCGCAAAGCCTGCGGTGTGACCTTCCGGCACACCGGCGGGAAAGGGGGCGGAAACATAGCGGTTGAGCGGCTGGTGTTTGTCGCGGTTGGCCGCACGAACCGCCGAGTTCAGACGGTTGCGAATGCAGAGTTCAGCAAAGGTTTTGAAGGAAGCGGTTCTTTGCGGGTTGTAGTCGCGAATGGCCTTCAAAAGACCCAGAAGCCCTTCCTGAATTAAGTCCTCGGAGTCACCGCCCACCAGGAAATAGGGGCGGGCACACATACGCACCAAACGGCCATACCGGAGAATCAGCTCCTCCTCGGCCAGACGGTCGCCGTGCGCGGCCAACTGACACAACGCCGCGTCGGATTGCGCATCCATAGACAAGGACTCCACTCAACACCTTATATCCATATCAAGGTAAGTATAAGCGCGCTTGAGCTCGTTGTCAAGTAAAATTTTCGGTTTTTTCCGGAAAGGGGGGAAAATGATCGCATTTCGCTCCTCGGCAAACGGTGAATAAATCGACATGGCCGCGCGATGAGCACTCACTTGGGGTTCGCGCACACCGTCCGGGAAACGGAAGGGGCGTATGGAGACTCAAGTCGCGATGGAATGCACCACATCTCCGATGGCGTCGGCCACCGTGTGGACAATTTCCTCCTCCGGCCCTTCCACCATAATGCGTAGCAGCGGTTCGGTGCCCGACAGACGTACCAGAACGCGCCCCATGTCCGAAAGCTCATCCTCCCAGCGCCTGATCTCCTCGACCAGTTGGGGATGCTGGAGAAGACCCGAACGGGCGTCGGGGCGGATGGTGATGTTTTTCAGCGTCTGGGGATAGTGTTTGAAGTCCTGCAAAAGCTGTGACACCGGCGTTTTGCGTTTGGCGACGATGTCGAGAAACTGCAGCGCGGTGAGCAGACCGTCGCCGGTGGTGGCGTGGCGCAGAAAAATCAGATGGCCCGACTGCTCCCCGCCCAGCAGGTAGCCTCCCTTTTGCATCTCCTCCAGCACATAGCGGTCGCCGACCGAAGCGGTGACCACCTTCAGATCATGCTCGCGCGCGTACGTATGAAAGCCCAGGTTGCTCATGACGGTGGCGACGATGGTGTCGTAGGGCAACTGCCCGCGGCGGCGCTGTTCCAGCGCGCAGACCGACATGATCTGGTCGCCGTCAAAAGGCTGACCCTTTTCGTCCACAATAAGGCAGCGGTCGGCGTCGCCGTCAAAGGCGATTCCGAGGTCAAAGTGACCGTCAACCACCCGTTTGCCCAATGTGCCCAGATGCGTCGAACCACAGTGGTCGTTGATGTTGATGCCGTTGGGGTGATCCGAGCCGATGTCGGCATTCAGGCCGATACGCTCAAACGTGGGGCGCGCCACGCTGGAGGCTGAGCCGTTGGCGCAGTCTACCGCGACGCGCAATCCGGAAAAATCGGCGTCGACCGTCGCGGCGATGTGATCGATGTACTCCTGTACATACAACGGTTCGCGCGTCACGCGGCCGATGTGCTCGCCGGTCTTGTGGGGCAGTTTGCCTTCGGCGAGGATGAGCGCCTCCATCTCATTTTCCAGTTCGTCGGAGAGCTTGAAGCCCTGACTGTCGAAAATCTTGATGCCGTTATGCTCAAAAGGATTGTGCGAAGCCGAGATCATAATACCCGCGTCGGCGTGGCGCATGGTCAGAAGCGCGACGGCCGGGGTGGGCACAACGCCCAGCAGCATGACATCGGCGCCGGTCGAGGTGACGCCTGCCACCAGCGCGGCCTCCAGCAAATCGGAGGAAATGCGCGTGTCCTTGCCGATGCAGAACCGCGCCTTGTGATGAAACGCCTCGGTGAGCGTGAGTGACGCGGCCTGCCCGATGCGGTAAGCCAACAGGGCGTCCAGGGATTCTCCCACAACGCCGCGTACACCGTCAGTCCCGAATAACTTTCCCATAGGATTCCCCTTATCCATCAAAATATACAAAACATGGAAACAGATTGTGCTCGGACTGAACGCCGAAACCGGATGTGCCGCATGGCGTCAAAGCTCTACAGCTCCATTTGATCGTTCCGATCGCCCGACACCTGCGGCAGTCCCAAATGCTCATAGACACGCTGTGTGACGCAACGGCCGCGCGGTGTGCGGGTGAGGAAGCCGATCTGCATGAGATACGGCTCGTAGACATCTTCCAGCGTAATCGATTCCTCGCCGATGGTGGCCGCCAGGGTCTCCAGCCCGACCGGTCCGCCGTTGTAGTTTGAGATGATGGAGGCGAGCATGCGCCGGTCGGTCACATCCAGTCCCAACGGGTCGATGTCCAGCAAAGCGAGCGCCGCGTCGGCCACGTCCTTCGTGATGACGCCGTTGGCGCGCACCTGCGCGTA
>JAVBPF010000057.1:0-5112 GCA_031549735.1 Oscillospiraceae bacterium | reverse complement strand
CTATACTCAAATTATAATGTACGTTGCATTTGCAACATAGGAGAAGTTTTATGGACGCACTAAAAGAATGTCCGCTGTTCGCGGGCATAGAACCGTCGCAATGGAAAGCGCTTTTGCCCTGCCTGAACGCGCAGCGCCGTTCCTATGCGAAGGATGAATATATTTTTCGCGTGGATGAGCCCGCTCTTTTCGTTGGTGTCGTATTGAGCGGCGGCGCCCATGTGATTCAGGAGGACTTCTGGGGAAACCGCGCGATCCTCACACATGTTGTGCCCGGTGACCTGTTCGGCGAGGCGCTTTCCTGCGCCGGGACCGACCGATTGCCATTCAGTGTGGTCGCCACCGAGGCGTCGGACATTCTATTGATCGACTATCGGAGAATCAGCCGGGTTTGCTCCTCCGCGTGTGTCTTTCATGCCCGGATGATTGCCAACATGCTGCACATTTTGGCCGATAAGAATGTCAGACTGACACAAAAGATGGAGCACATCTCCAAGCGAACCACCCGGGACAAGCTGCTGTCTTTTCTGTCGGCACAAGCCGTCCAAGCCGACAGCCACGACATCGCCATTCAGTTCAGCCGCCAAGAGCTGGCCGACTATCTCTGCGTCGAGCGCAGCGCGCTGTCCCGCGAGCTGGGCGCGATGAAAAGAGACGGGCTGCTGGACTATACCAAGAACCGGTTTATTCTGAAAACACTGTCGTAGCGTCTGTAGGGGATGACCTGGCAACCCAGCCTTTGACAGTGGAGATCAACAGTGCATCAGTTTATCGCCCTTGATGTAAGGTTTGCTTGACATCAAGGGCGCCGTATGATAAAGTGCGGTGGTGTAAGGTAAACATGACATTGACGGGAGGGCTCCGGTTGCACAATCACGTCAAGGCGTATCGGGAAGAGCACGGACTCACGCAAAAGGAACTGGGCGAACGTGTCGGCGTCTCCCGTCAAGCCATCCACGCCGTGGAGACGGGGAAATTCGATCCCTCGATCTGGCTTGCTTATGATTTGGCGCGCCTGTTCCGTGTCTCCGTGGAAACACTGTTCCAATTCAGGGAGGAGGATCGGAAATGAAACAGCTGCTAAAAAAGCCGGCCGTCAACGCCGTATGCATCGGCATGATGACCGCCTTCTACACCACTGTATTCTTACTGGCGGATTTCAGCGACAGCCTCTACTACGGTCCTCACACCCAAGCCGCCCCCTTCTGGTCGTCGTGGAGCGACTTTTTGTCCGCCGGGCATCACAAGCTCATCGCGCTGGCACTTGTGGCCGTCACACTGATTGTTATCCTGCTGCTGGCAAATCGGCACAAAAACTACGACGAATACCACGTCGCCCGGCTGATCGTCTGTTTTGTCGTGTCGTTGGCGCTCACGCTGATCGCCATTGCCGGCCTGTATTTGATTCTCCTTGCGGATGCAAACGGCGTCATTGAAAAGCTCACCCTGTTCGTCACGGTCAATTGGGGGACGGTCGTTGTGGCCGATCTGGTCTTCGTGCTGCTGTGCCGACAGAAGTAGAGCTGACCGACTGCGGGAAGGGGAGTCGTCTGTGTACACATACGATATCGCCATCATCGGACTGGGGCCGGCGGGCGCCATGCTGGCAATGCACTTGGATGCGAGAAAGCGCGTCATCGCCCTGGATCGAAAGGGCGAGGGGAGTGCGTTCCAAAAGCCATGCGGCGGTCTGCTCGCGCCCGACGCACAAAAGGCGTTCTCGCGCTTTGATATGACGTTACCCAAGGATATTTTAGTCGATCCCCAGATTTTCAGCGTCAAGACCATCGACTTGAAGCACAACATCACCCGGCACTATCAGCGCCATTACATCAACATGGATCGCCACAAGTTCGACCGATGGCTGATCGGCCAAATCCCGTTAGGTATAGATGTCCGCCCCGACGTCACCGTCACCGATGTGCGAAAAACAAACAACGGCTTCGCGGTCACCTTCCTGGACGGCGGGCAGCCATGCAAAGTTGAAGCGCGTACCGTGGTTGGCGCGGACGGCGCCAACTCCATCGTCCGCAGAAAGCTCTATCCGGACTTCAAGGCGCATGCCTACCTCGCCATCCAGCAGTGGTACGCCGACCGGCACCCCTCGCCCTTCTACTCCAGCATTTTCGACCCGGAGATCACCAATTCCTATTGCTGGGGCATGACCAAGGACGACCGTTTCATTCTGGGCGGCGCCTTTGATGTTCGAACAGGCAAGGAAAAGTTTGAGCTGCTCAAACGAAAGCTTGCGGGACATGGCTTTCTGCTGGACAACCCGATCAGGACGGAGACATGTTTGGTTCTCCATCCAACCAACCCGCGCAATCATTGCTATGGGAGTGACGGCGCGTTTCTGATCGGCGAGGCCGCCGGTTTCATCAGCCCAACCTCATTGGAGGGCATCAGCTACGCCGTTGAGAGCGCCTATCTGTTGTCGCAGTGTCTGGGACGTGACAACCCCAATCATCTTTATCGAGTCAAAACCAGAGGAATCCGCGCCCGACTCTTCCTCAAACATCTGAAAGCGCCGTTTATGTATAACGCCGCTCTGAGGAGATTCGTGATGAAGAGCGGACTACAGGCAATCAACATGATCGGGCCACGAGAATAGCGGGGAAGGGGTCGCCGCTCGCTCGCGCGGTCACTTCCCATATGTGCAAAAATCACGGGAGCAGAAAACTGCTCCCGTGATTGAACGATGCCATATTTTCAGCCTTATTCCTCTTTGGTACAGCGGACGACATAGCGGGATGCGCCGCCATAGGTGCAGGTGAAAAGTGTGAGCTCGTATTCAGAATCAATAACCTTGCGCACCTCGGACGGCATGACCTTTTCGACCTCAACGACGGTATAGTAGTGAACAACACCTTCGGCATCGACCAAAAAGACCTCATCACCATACGAGAGTGTGGAGATGTCGCCGAAATGCCGCTTGTAATTGTGGGCCATGATGACCAGTGAGTCATCGATGCCGCCGCGGAAACGGCAGGGGGAGACGCGAAGCTTGGGATAGCTCCAGTCCTGATTGACCGGCAACGAAAGGCCCAGCGCGGGAATCTGAAGTACACCCATGTAGGTGTCTTCCTCGAACGAAATGCCGCCCTTCATGACAAGGTGGCCATCCGGGCCGGGAACCAGTGAGCCGGAGCGCGCTTCGTCAGAAACGTCGTCCTCGCCATATGGATCCATATTCTGTGACGGACTCGAATCCTGCTCATGCGAGAGAATCTGGACATTCAATTGATCAAGAACACCCTGCGAAGATTCGTCCGCTCTGTCCTCATCCCAATGGTTATAATAGGACAGACCGACAGCCGAAAGCACCAATAGCACGCCCAGAATCATGCAAATGATACCCAGCCTACTTCTCATGCGCACGCCTCTCTCTCCTAAATGCTATCAATCCCAAAACAAACAATACAATACCGAGGATGGTGAACACCGGAACCGGCCAACGAAGAACACCGGTCTGGGGCAACTCATCGATCTCGTCCGGCGGTGGTTCTTCCTCCGGCGGAGGCGTCGGGCTGACCTCTTCAATTTCATCAGAAGGACTCGGGCTGGGGGTATTCGTCGGGGTGGGGGTATTCGTCGGGGTGGGGGTTGTTGAAGGGGTTGGTGTAGGTGAACTGGGCGGAGGCGGAGAAGAGGGATACGGAGAAATCTCCGTCTTGGGTTTGATCTCCATGGAATAAACCCACGCATCCTTATTCGCAGGGTCGACCTGCGGCAGAATGACCAAATAGGGATCCATATCATAGTAACCGCGATAGGAGCCGTGTACGACCAAATAAACGCCGGGCTTGAGTTTATTCCCGTTTTTTAGCTCCGTAAACGTTGCTTTGCCGTCACTTCCGGTTGCCTTGTCTGCGCCCGAAATGTTCTTAGCCTTGACATAAGCCGCCAATGTTTTCGCAAACGCAACATTTTGCTGCGTTGTCGTCATCAGATGGAAATTGAGCTTTGTCTCGGCAAACTCATTGGTCAGAACATATTTCAGCCAAGCATTCGGATCATTGACATTGGCAGGCAACTCTGAAAGTGCCACACAATACAGCGCGACATTGGCGCCGCTAAGCACCCGAGAACCATGCTTCATTTCAATGGTCAACGAACAGTCCTTTGTGGTATCTGGCCAATTTTTGGCCGCAACCACAGAGGTCACCAGTGACACGATACACAGCAACAGAGCCATGGAGATTTTCGCCAATCGTTTCACAGATTTCATCCCCTTCTTTTGCGAAATTGATGTCGGACGAAGAAATAGATTAACAACATCAAAAGTATCGGCACCGCTACCAAAATAGCAACTATGGTCGTATCAATCGGCAGGGCGTCGGCTGTCACGCGCACCTTAGAGGCGGCCTGGGGTCCATCAATGCGATGGCCGCGAACCAAAAGGCGGTGCGTGTTGATGGCATACGGAGTACAGGTGACCAAGGTAACCAGATCGGCACCCGGTTCAATGGCCAGTGCGGTAAAATCATTGGGATCAACAATCTGGATTTGGTCTACCTCATACACCATGACCTCGTCCAGCACCAGAACGGAAAAGACATCGCCGAGAGCAACCTGATCCAAATGGGAGAGCAAAGTCGCCGAGGGAAGCGCCCGGTGGCCGGAGAGAACCGTATGTGTACTCTCGCCGCCAACCGGCAGAGAAGTCCCGGCAATATGGCCGATGCCAATCTGCAAAACCGCGTCATCGGTTCCATGATACACGGGAAGATTCACGTCAATGGACGGGATCTCAAGATATCCAATTACACTGTTGGACTCGCTGATGCTCAGTTGCGAACGATATTCCTTCTGCTCGTCATCCGAAAGAACAAAGCGATTCGATTTGCTGAGAAGGCGTTCGTTGTATTGTCGAGCTTCATTCATAATGGCCGCGTAGGTTTCGTTGTCAAGGGTCTGGACTTCGCTGTCGTATTGAAGAATGGCTCTGGATTGCGTCTTTGAGTTGACATATTCACTTACCGTAGGATACAGCAGTACGGAGAGGCCAACCAAAAACACGACGAGCAAAAGAATCGTGGTAACTCGTTTTTTCATTGGTCACTCCCTGCCGCTGTCTGGCGAGGCCAGTGGCCTCGCCAGACGGCCTCACAA
>JAVBPF010000044.1:0-38032 GCA_031549735.1 Oscillospiraceae bacterium | reverse complement strand
GTCTACGGTTTGGCCCTCAGTCCAACGGATGTCGACGTTCGACTCACTGCCCGAAGCTGAGCCATGGGCATTCCATGATCCGCTGTGGGTTCCGCCGGTGTGCAGCAAGCCGTCGTTGATGCGCACGGTCGAACCGCCCTTGCCCTCTTCATCGGGCTGAGTCTGCCACTGGTTGGTGATGCCGGTAACGTACGCGGTACCCAGCGGCGCCACGTTGCCCAGCGCGGAGGTGTACGGGGCCGCCTGGCTCATGTCGATCGGTTCGTCCGAGCCGGACTGATCGCCGATGGCGACCGTCCAGGTCTGCGTGGCGGTCTGGTTGTAGGTGTCGGTGACGACGACACTGACAAGGTATGTGCCGTAGTTGCCGAAGTTGACCGTCGGGGCGGCGGTGTTCGCGCCGGTGACTGTGTTGCCCTCAATGACCGGGGAAACCGTCCAGGCGTAGGTGAGGGCGACGCTGGAGGTGGCGG
Organism: Oscillospiraceae bacterium; assembly: GCA_031549735.1. GTDB lineage: Bacteria > Bacillota > Clostridia > Oscillospirales > UBA929 > JAVBPF01. Next base: position 37,559 of record JAVBPF010000044.1, on the reverse strand, counting down.
TGACGCTCAGTGCGGTATCCGTCCCCTTGCTGATGAGAACGGGGACGTTGGAGGCGGTGATGATCGGCGCGGGCACATTGGGAAGCAACGCGTCGATGGCGGCCAGCAGAGCGGAGGTCGCGGCGTCTACGCCGGTCACGGTGGCGTCGCCGGCCACAAAGACGGCCTTGGCGGCGGTGTACGCGACACCGGCGGCGGCCCATGTGGCCACCGACCAGTCGGACTGGTTGAGCGCTTCAAACGCGGTAATCGCCGCGAGCAGCGCGGATTTGTCGACCGGCTCGGTGATGGTGGTTTGTACTTTGAAGATTTCGAATTCGCTGATGCCAACGCCATTGCCGCCGTTCGTGATGACCAGGCGGATACGGGTGGTGGTCACGGCGTCAAAGGTCACGCCGTTCCACAGGACGTTGGTGGCGCCGGTGCCGCTGCCGTCGACACCGACGGTGGCGGCGGTCTGCCCGATATTGGTTCCGGTGCCGCTCTTCATGTTGGTGACGGGGACATAGTCGGTGCCGTTCCAGTACTGGACGGCCACGTTGGCCGGCAACTGAACGCCGCCGGTGCCCGAGGTTGTGTCATAGCTCCACTGGACGCGCAGACTGTCTACGGTTTGGCCCTCAGTCCAACGGATGTCGACGTTCGACTCACTGCCCGAAGCTGAGCCATGGGCATTCCATGATCCGCTGTGGGTTCCGCCGGTGTGCAGCAAGCCGTCGTTGATTCTCACGGCCGAGCCGCCCTTGCCCTCTTCATCGGGCTGAGTCTGCCACTGGTTTGTGATGCCGGTAACGTACGCGGTACCCAGCGGCGCCACGTTGCCCAGCGCGGAGGTGTAGGCTGCTGCTTGGCTCATATCGATCGGATCGCCCGAGCCGGTCTGATCGCCGATGGCGACCGTCCAGGTCTGCGTGGCGGTCTGGTTGTAGATGTCGGTGACGACGACACTGATCCTGTAAGTGCCGTAGTTGCCGAAGTTGACCGTCGGGGCGGCGGTATTCGCGCCGGTGACGGTGTTGCCCGCAATGACCGGGGAAACCGTCCAGGCGTAGGTGAGGGCGGCGCCGGAGGTCGTTGTGGCGGTGACGCCCAGGGTGGTGTCAATGCCCTTGACGATCAGTGCCGGCACGGTGGAGGCGGTGATGACCGGAGCTTCTACGACCGGCTCGTCGTCAACCAGCTTGCCCTCGTACACGTCCATGACATCCGAGTCGCTGAGTGCCTTGCCGAAAATCATGTATTTGTCCATGGTAAAGTTGTTGAGGAACTCGTTGTCATAACCCGCCATGCCAATTGTGTTATAGGGGTTGGAGGGCGGTCTGATGTTTTTCGGACCGTCTTTTTCAATGTTTTGCTTGACTCCGTTTCTGTAAATGTCATATTCGCCGGTCGAGGAGTTGATCACCACGGCAACTTCCACAAACTCATTTAGCGGGAAGAATGTCGAGGAAGAGCCGTTGACCGCAAATGTGTTGAAACCGCTTGACGCCACGAAAACGGGTTCGGTCGCACTCATATTGATCCACATTCCGTTGCCGTTCCAGTCACTTTGGTTCATGCCCCAGAAGAGGGAACAGTTATAGGTTGGGTTGCCGGTCCGCTTCATTCTGTATACGATGGTCATATCCGGGTTGACGAGTGCGGCGCCGGTCAGTTTAAGGGAGTTACTGCCGCCGAAAGCAAAACCGTCGTCCCTCCAGTTAAGGGGGCCGTTCATTCTGACGGGATAATTGTTAGCCGAGTGGTCGATAAGCGCGTCGCCCTCACCTTCGTCAAAGGTCAGGTCCAGACGCAGATCACTCCGGTTAACAGGCGCGGGCGTGCGGACGGTTGCCGTTCCGAATTTATGGGGCGGATCGACCGAAGTCGCTTTCACCGTAATCGACGGGGAACTTTCATTGGAGGCGACGGTCAGGACACCTCCAGATGTAATTGTTGTACCGTCGGATGTAGCGCCCTCTACTGTCCAAGTGACATTCTGGGTGTGTCCGCCCACTCCGGTGACCGCAGCGCTGAATGTCGCGCTCTTGCCTTTTGTGACGTTGGCGATAGCGGGAGACACCGTCACATCGTCGACTCTGACTTCCTGGAAGACGGATACTTCAACGCTGTCGCTAATAAAGGCGTTCTTTTTGGATACGGCTGTGACCGTAAAAGACTCCCGGAGTTCGTCCTCTCCGACGGTCAAAAGACCGCTTGTGCTGATAAAGGTTCCGCTTGAGGAGTTGCCGGAAACCGACCATGTCACATCCTGAGACGGGTTGTTGGGGCCGGTCACTGCCGCCGTGAATTGGAGCGTTTGCCCCTTTATGACACTGGGTTCGGCCGGGGATATGACCACGCTCTGGATGTTTGAGAACAATGTGAGCTGCGCCGCGTCGGAGTACGCGATCTCACCGTTTTTCGTCGCCACAAGGCGATAGTACCCTGCGTTGGTCTCGGTGGCGGCCGGTATGCTGTAGGTATTCGCGTTAGCGCCCTCGATGTCCACCCAGAAGAGAGCGTCTTTGGAATACTGCCACGTAAAGGCCACGGTTCCGCCCGAGGAGACCGCCGAACTGCTGAAGGACGCCATATCACCTTCGGTAATCTGCAGTGACTTAGGATCTTTCAGGAAAATCGGGGTGTCGGCGGTAATGGTGTCGGCCGCGAGGTTGTCATAGTCGATGTTGGTACCGTAAACTCTCGCGCCGATTTTACCGGTTCGGTAGTCGCGGGCGGAGGACATCACAAAGCCGTTTGCTTTCTGGTCGGCATTGCCGATGGCTTCCCCGTCAATATAGATACGCATGACGTTGCCCACCATGGTAACCACCATGTGATACGTCTGACCCAGGACAAGCTCCGGCATGTTCGGCGCGCGAACATGGGCCTCCACGTTCCAACCGGGATGGCTCGAGATAAATAATCCCTTCGTTCCCTCGTCGACGGCGGAGAGGGAAATGCAGTAGCCGTTGAATTCTTCCAGGCCCGAACCGGGCTCGCTGACTCTCAGAAGGAGTCCGCCCCAGTTGGTCGCCGAGTTGATTTTCACGTCGGCTTCATAGACCAGATCTCCGAAGACGACATCGTCAACGATGCGTTTGCCGTTGCCATTGCCGTTCAGAACGCCGTTGGTTACGTTCCAGACGCCGCCGAAAGCAACCCAGCGTCCGTCGTCAGAGGAAAAGTCGGTGGCGTAATTTGGCTTGTCGTTGGGCTTGATCTCAACGGTGTTCTTCAATTGGGTGCCAAGCTGATAGCTGATGTCGGCGCTGACCGAACTGGCGACCATCGCGGAGCCCTGATAGGTGCCGTTGACCCAAACATCGTATTTTCCGGGTTTCAACCCGCGGAAATTGATGATGCCCGCGTGCGCCGACTGAGTGGCGTTCTCGACTTCCAGCTTTATGGCGCTGAAGTCCTTCCTCAGTTGCGCGGAAAGATACCTGTCGGTCTTCATTTCCATCTGCCACTTGTTGTCAACGACGTTGAGCCTTCTGAACAGGCCGTCATGCGGTTCAATTTCATAGGCCTCCGTCGTCTCGTCGACGACGCAACCATATCCCGTAAGTCCGAAGGACGGATCCTGAAGGACAACATCGGCGCTGGTAATTTGAAGGCCCGCCAAAAGGGACATGTCTGATTCGGCGGATTCGCTGTACGGGAACCCAATGCTCCAGTTGTATGGGCGCGTGGACATGTAGTTGCCCCAGTTGGAGCCAATGCCGGCGGCGCCGCCGATCAGTTCGGGCTGGCCTGAGTTGATATGCACGTAACCCGCGTACTTATACGGATAGATCATTGACCAGTAATCCACACCCTGGGGATCCTCGTTGAAATACCAGTCATGGAGGGCCGCGCCGTGCATGGCCACTGTGTATTGGAACAGCCACCAGTCGTTGTCCTGTCTGTTGCCGGTGGTCTGCCAGTACCAAACGGGAGAACGGCCTTTCCAAGCGAAAATCTTGTCGATGGTCTTCTTCATGCCGTCTTTTCGGTTGCCCATTTTGGAGTAGAAGTACGCGCCTTCCTCGGCGGTGTTGTCGGTTCCGAACTCCGAGCCGAAGGGATAGGTCTGATTGTTCATGTTGGTGCTTTTGCTCAGGGCGCGGGTACGCAAATCGGACGCAATGGACGTAAAGCCTTCGGTTTCCAGCGCCGCTATGATATCCACGACGGTTTGCTCGCCCATGGTACCCATGCCGGGGGCTTCCTTGATACCTGTAATGGCCAGCTTTCCGGCGATCCGCAGGTATTCGGCAGCTTCCCAGCGCGTTGTCATTCCGGAATACAGCGTGGCGATTTTATACATGGAATAAAACGCGTTGTACATACGAGGATAGTTGAAGGGGCGGTGACACCAGTACTGTTTGGCCTCCGTGTTGGGGCTGTCGTCGTCCCAGCAGCGGCCGCGGCAGCAGGCGTGTGAAAGATAACCGTCCCTCACGCCGCCGTCGTCAATGACTTCTTTGGCGTAGACCAGGTCGATCAGGTAGTCGTCCAAAATACTAATTTCACTCTGGACGGGGTAGAACACGTTCTTTTCCAGAAGGAAGCCGGGGCCGTCGTACATTTGCTCGTAGTCGTTGTTGTTACAGTTGTTTCCCCCGGTTTTGGCGGTGTTGGTGGCGTTGTTCCATTCCAAAAAGCCTTTGTAGTGGGGGTCAGCGGGATCGGTGATCCGGCACTTCTCAATCAGGAAGTCGGCACGCCGCTGCAGAGCGTCGCGTATCGGCTCCTGAATCCAGAATTGGAGTACGGTTTTCTTGTTGGTGTCATAGGTAACGGTGATATCGTTGCGTCCCAGTTTCGTAAAGGTGAACTCGTAGATTTTATGATTGCCCGGGCGGGTTTCCGCCAGCTTGTACGTAAACCCGGTGTCCTGAGCTGACGTAATGCTGACGATGTCTTTCATCGTGCGCAAATCGACCTTGGCAGTGACGTCACGGGGCATAATCAGACCCGGATTGACGTTGGCGGAGATGGAACCTTCTTGATATAGGATTTCCCTGGAGTCGAGGTAGCTTTCCGACTTATAAAATCTGAAAGAAAAGGTCTTTGATTCGTTGGCGGCCAGGGTCAGGCTGGTGCTGGGCAGATAGCCCTGTCCTCCCGACTTGACGGCGTCGCTGTAGATGTAGTACTCCTCCGGCGGGTTCATGAAGGTGTTTGTGGTGGAGGTGAATTTACGGTATTCGAGCTTTGTATCGGTCTCAGGGTTGGGCATGAACAGCAGTTTGTTGCCGCCGCCCTTGGCGCGCTCCAACTCCACATAGGAGCCGTTGTATGAGATGTAGTTTGCGGCCGCGTTGACATATCTCTCATAGGGGCTACCATACTGCCAGTGGTTGTTCCAGGTGATGGGCAACCCGATGTCAAGGAATTTCACGGAGCTTCCGCTGGTGTTTTTGACCGTGAAGTCAAATTGGATGTAGTCGCCTACCAGCGAATACGACTCGCTGACCTGAAAATCCCGTATGCCGTCCGTGGTATTCGCTGACGGCGTCGCGTAGTTCACCGAGATGGAGCTGCCGGTCTGCGAAATTTCGCGCACGTCCACAGAGCCGCCGGTGGTGGCGTTTCTTGTCGAACCGCCGTCGACCGAGTAAGCGAACTTCAGCTCACCGAAGAACTTGTTGGCGCCAATCTCAACACGGTGGGTCTCCTCGTTGACGACAAAATTGGTGTCGTAGGGCTCATTTTTCAGTTTCAGACTCTTGATTTGACCATAGGGGCCGGTGATCAGCTCGTATGTGTCATTTTCAATTTTCCTGTCCTGGGCCAGATCCGAGATGCCCACGCCGTTGTACAGGGTGCCGGCGCCCCGGAACCCGTTTTTGCCCGAGGTGAAGGTGCTGTCTGTGATGTTGAAATGGCGTACGCCCGGGTCTTCAGGGCGGTAGTGCGGGCCGTTGAGCAGCCAGCACTCAATGCTGTTGCCTCTGACAATGACGCGGGGCTGATACCAGTCGCCGGAGTTGATGGATGTATTGCGCGTACCCAGAATGGTCTCTACACCGTTTTGCACCTTGCCGAGCTCCACTCTACCGGCCTGAACAAGCCGGAAGAAATAGTAGTTGTTTTCGTCCTGCAATCTGAAAACAACGGCACCGGAGGAGCCGGAGTCGATTCTCATACCCGATGTGTAGTCGAAATCGGTATACACCTGCTGATAGGAGATGACGTCCGAACCGGCGGTGTTCCTGTAATATCGGTTCCAGTTGTCGTGGCCGTCGCCGCCCCACGAGGGCGCAGCGGCACCTTCGACAATCGACCATGTGCCTGTGCTTGTCCACCCGGGTACCGATGAACCGACGGACAGACCACTGAAGCTGTTAAGATAACCGTTGATGGGCGCCGCGTTGCCGGCGGCCCGGGCTGGAGGGATCGTGCTGAATCCCAGCGACAAGGTGAGGACGAGCGTCAGGATCAAGGCAATCGGTCTTCTTACGTTGCGCTGCAATCGGGACATTTTTTCCACCTCTCAAATCGTATTCTTCCTCTGGCGTTTCGGATGCAACTTCGCGTTGGATTGTTTTGTGTTAAGTAAACGTTGAACAAATACGCCACAACATCACATCGGCCTTTTCGTGCCACGACAGCGCGCAAAATTCGCGCCGTACTGCCGCGTCGCTTGATTCATCGTTTGCTTAAGCCCTCTTTCATTCCGCATGGACCTTTCCGCACATCACCTCCGTTGATAGAACAGCAGAGCTTCTTACCACTATTCGGATGTTCGTTCTCTGATGAACACCCGCATCTCCCCCACGCCTCTGTTTGCCCAGAGACAATAGGGCACGGCGCGTATGCGGACGGGGGTGGCGCTAATTCTCCGGCTTGTGTAGAGAATTCCGTCCAGCCCATCCTCACAGTCGCGCCATCCGTCCAATATCAGACTGTCGGCCTGTCCGGGCAGGCCGGCCGGAGCGGGTTGGACACATACCCGCGCTTGGTCTTCCACCGACAGGGCGGACAGGTTCTCTCCGTTGTCGATCTGTTCCACGGCGTAAACGATCGGCCCTTTCATCAGCGCGAGACAGCCCGCGCCGGCCGACACCCGGGGATGAGGGCGCATTTTCAGCACAGGCATATCAAAGTTGAGAGCTACTACGGTTTGAGACCAATCTCTCCGCAAGTACAAATATCCTTTGCTGATTCTGCCGCTTTCGATTCGCACAGGGTTGCCGTCAACCGTCAGACTTGTCAGCTGGCAGCCGTCGGGTAAGCGCAAAGCCAGCTTGAACGAACCGCTCAGCACAAGCGAAACGGCGCCGCCGAAGGGGTATTCGGTTTGCACACTGATGCAGGCGCGCCCCGAATCAAGCGAAAAGGAAGCGCTATTTGCCGTATAAAGGTTGACAAACAATGTATCTCCGTCGAGCGTATAGAGGTATTGTCCCAAAGAGGCGAGGGTGCGGGCGATGTTCGTGGGACAGCACGGCACATCAAACCACCTTTGGCGTTCCGGTTTCACATGGGAAAGATTCGTGTTGTGTTTCGCAATCTCCGGGTTTACCGATAGCGGATTCACGTAGAAAAAACGGTCTCCACCTAGGGAGATACCGGCTAAAACCGCGTTGTAGAACGCCCTCTCCAGAACATCAATGTAGCGCGCGTCCCTCTCTATGCGCGCCATGCGCGAGGCAAACATCATCAGACCGACAGAGGCGCAGGTTTCCATATATCCATAATCCCCGGGCAGATCGTAGTCGCCGGTAAAACGCTCGCCATTTTCAGCGGAACCGATACCACCGGTAATGTACATGCGTTTTTGCGCGATGCTGTCAAAAAGGGTGCGGCAAGTCTCCAAAAGCGCCTCGTCGTCATATTCCTCCGCCAGATCCGCCATGGCGCTGTACATGTATACCGCGCGAACGGCGTGCCCGACCGCGTCGGTTTGCATGACAGGCGGGAGGTGTGTCTGAAAATAGGTGGGATCCGTTAGTGTCAGTTCCGGAAACATTTGAGCAAAATAAGGATGCGCCCTTTCCAAATCGAAATAATTCGGGGCACGTCCTCTTTCATCAATAAAGTATTTTGCCAGCTTCAGATAGCGTTCGCAGCCGGTGGCCCGATATAGCTTAATCAGGGCGAGTTCGATCTCCTGATGACCGGGATAACCTCTGATTTGACCCTCACCGCAGCCGAACACACTGTCAATATAGTCGGCGAAGAGACAGGCGGCGCGCAGCAGCCTGTCCTTGCCGGTGGCCTCATAGTTGGCAACGGCGGCTTCGAAGAGGTGTCCGGCGCAGTACAGCTCATGGCATTCCTGCAGGTTGGTCCAGCGTTTCTCAGGGCATACCAGCGTGTAATAGGTGTTTATGTAGCCGTCGGGGCACTGCGCCTTTACGATGTAGTCAATGGCTTCGTCCATCAGGGCTTCCAGATGCTCATCCGGTTTGGTCTGCAAGCTGTAGGCCGCGCCCTCAAGCCACTTGTATATGTCGCAGTCCTGAAAGAGTTTCCCCTGATGAACGCCCTCCTTCAGTCCTGCCGCCACCTTGAAATTGTGAACGCAATAGCTCTTTTTAATCCCGTCCACGCGGTCGTTGATCACTTCCCACAGATAAGGGATGGTTCTTTCCTGGATGAGTGCGCGGCACTGTGACACAAAGCTGTCCGCAAAAGAAATATCCCACAACGGCGGCGACTTCGCCCTCGCGCATTCGGGAGTAAGCGTGATCCTCTCGTTCATAGTTCTCCGTCCTTGAAAGTTTTTTTGGCACCATGAAGGTTCTGCACTGTTTGCGATGCCTGAGCATCTCTGTTTGAACTAATATATGACACCATGGCAACTTGTTATAGTCCAATGATAGCATGTATCGTCGTCAATGTCAACAAAAAAATATCGAAAAATTGTGACAATATTATGGAAAGTGCCTTTGTGAGCTTACGCAAACAATCCCCCGGCATAGCCGGGGGATTGTTTGCGTAAGCTCACTATTTAATCAGTGTTTTTACAATGATCTGCCTGTCATAGCGCCCGAAACCCTCTCCGAAAATCGTCATACCGCTCGCGTGCAGAGCCTCTTCCTTGATTCCTACGCGGAAAGAGATAAAAGGATCTTCCTCCCGGCACACATCCCCATAAGTGGCGTTGCCAACTTTTCTGTCCCCCAAAAAAACGCCCTTTTCGTTGATCTCGATCTTTACCAAAACACCATGGACTGGTTGGGTGCGCCACCAGGCCGGTGTGTAGACGGCTTTTTCCGCTTGTGTGCCCGCCTCCACGGTTTGGGTACCCAGTTCAACGCCGTTGAGCCAAAAGGTGATATCCGATACCCCGTCAGTAATGCGTTCGGGCGTCATATAGGGCGGCAGGCATACCATCTTGTGCTTGCTCACCAATTGCTGGGCAGAGATCTCCATTTCTATGACGAGACCGGTGACTTTCTGGTTCGAGAACAACGGAGAGACGGGGATTTTGTACTCGAAATACCCGAAGGCGATCCATGCCAAATCAGCCGTTACGCGCTTTACATCGCACATAACAGACGGATCATCCCACTTCTTAATGATACTGTGCCGCGTTGCCAGACCACAGGGCGCGTATGCCTCAAAGTCAAAAAAATTGCCCACAGGGATTTCCGATTCATAGTATATCCCTTCGTCGTCATACTTGTCCAGAATAAAGTCGAATACCAGTTTTTCATATACGCACGAACAAATACGCTGATTTCCGACCGAACCCGAAAGAACCTGGCTTTTGATAAAGCCGCTCTCCTCCAGGATGTTGATATGGGTCAGCACAGCGGTCTTGGAGAGATTGAGGCGAGCGGCTATTTGCTGCACGTTCATATCGGAGGCAAAAAGCATCTGCAGAATTCGTATTCGAATATCGTTTGACAACGCCTTGACAACCTTTGTAACATTGTTGCCTTCAATATGGAGTGTTTTAGAGGACATGAAATGACTCCTGACTCCTGCTCTTTCGATATGCGCGGCGAAGCTCTTCTGCCTTTTCCTCCGGTGAGGTGGGATTACAGAAAGCCCCCGCCCCCGTTTCGGATGACGCGAAAAACTGTTGTTTTTCCCTTGCGCGCATGGGCGGCACAAATTCGATATGAAAGTGAAAAAAGTCATCGCTGCTTCGGTCGGGGAGAGCGCAATGCATACACATCATATACGGGAACGCCGTATCAAAGAGCGCGTCGTACATCCCGACGCAATCCCGCACCGTCTCACCGAGAGCATCCAACTCTCTTTCGGTCATTGCGCCCGGATGGGGCAGATGGCGTTGAGAGGTCACGTGCACACCGTACGCGACAGAGGAAAAGAAGGGCACATACACCGCGAAGCTTTCATTGTGAAAAATGATGCGCCGATCTGCCCGTTTTTCCTCGGCGAGCAGATCACAAAAAAGGCAGCGACCCGTCTCGGTATAATGAAGTCGCGCGCCGTCCAATTCCTCACGGATCTTTTGCGGAATATAACTGTACCCGTACGCCTGGCCGTGAGGGTGCGGCATGGTAACGCCCACCGCCTCACCACGGTTTTCAAAGAGAAAGACGTATTTAATATTTCGATCGGCCGCCATGTCCAGATAACAATCTTTCCACATCCGGGCCAGCTTATGAGCATGCGCATCGTCAAGGGTTCCTACGGTCGCGGTATGGCGATCGGAGTAAAGCAGCACCTCGCACCGACCGTAGGCCGCCGCCGTCCGGAACACTCCTTGTGCCACATCGTCCGGTTCGGGCGGCGTTTGGGAAAGGGCCGGAAAATCATTCTGGTAGCGTAAAACCGTGTAGCCCTGATCGGGCACACACCCGCTGCCGGGACAAAACGGGCACCAGTCCTCCGGCATTTGGGGCCGTTCCTGACGGTGCGACGCCACCATCACCCAGTCACGCATAACCGGGTTGTACCGTAATTCCGCCATGGTTATTCCCCCAATCGATGTACGCCAAGCGGCCGAATCGCCAAAAAGTGACAGGCATTCGTGCCGAACAGATCGGACATGCGCCGGACGTATTCCTCAAGCACGCTGTCGGGGACAAACGCCTGAATGGTGCCGGCGAATCCGCCGCCGTGCACCCGCCAGGCGCCGTCTGCGCTGAGCAGTGTCTCGCTGACGGCCAAGGCCAAGGCCAGAGGCTGATGATTCGAGGCTAACGCAACGTTCTGTAGCAATCGCCATGAGGAGTCCCCCGACCGGCGCACGAGATCAAGAAACCCTAGTATGTCCTTGCGGCGCAAAGCAGAGGCCATATCCGCAACACGGCGGTTTTCTGAAAAAAAGTGTATGGCTCTCAGCAGCGCCCTGTCTCCCACTGTCTGACGCAGAACAGGAAGAGACGCGTGAAAAGCGGTCTCATCAACATCCCGAAGCTCCTGTTTGCCAAAATATAAGGCTACCTGTCTCATTTCGCAGGTGATATCCGCATAATTTCCTGTGAGATCGGCGTGACTGCCCCCGGTATCCACAACACAGAGGTTGTATCCGTATTCCGCCACGTTAAATGCGACGGGCTCGACGCGCGGACGCTCCGGATGCATGAAATCCATAACCACGGCGCCGCCTTCAGCGCTCGCCATTTGATCCATCAGGCCGCTCGGTTTTTTCAAGTGAACATTTTCAGCGTATCGTCCGGCAAGCGCCAACTCGGTTGGCGAAACCTGCCCCCCGCCATAAAGATGATTCAGTATTTGCCCGACGGCCACCTCAAAGGCGGCCGAGGAAGACAACCCCGAACCACTTGGCACGCGGGAAGTCATAAAGGCATTGAAGCCGCCCACCGGGTATCCGTGCTGAGAAAACCACTCGGCCACGCCGCGGATCAGGGCGGGGGAATTCGCCGATCTTTGCGGGGTCAGATCGTTTAGCCGGACCTCGCTTTCGCCGTGACCTTCCGAATGAATTCGAATGACCGGCTCGGCGCGTGGCGCGGCCGCACAGAGAATATCCAAGTCAACTGCGGCGGCCAGGACGCACCCCCGCTGATGATCCGTATGATTTCCGCCGATTTCAGTTCGGCCGGGCGCCGAGACAAGAATCGCCCCGCCGTCGCCGTACAACGACGCAAAGCTCCTGACAGCCGCGAAATAGCGGTTGCGGCTTGCCGCCGCCGTTTCTCTCGGGTACAGGAGGGATAGAGCCGCGTCATAGGCGCCGCTTTCGATTTTCATGAGAAGTTCCTGTTTTGTTTGCAACATATTTATTCCCATCTGGTTCACCAGATTTCATCCAGCATTATACTATTCGGAAGTTTAGCACATGACACGTCCTGATGTCAAGAAAGAAGATGAATTCAACCGGTTTTCTGCGATGATTTTTCTGGACAGTCCGGAGGAAAAGATGTATAATTTTTTATACGAAATTCGAGTGATTTTGTGAATATTGCACAAACAGTCTCGACGACGTTCTGCGATAGCGAGAAACAATGAAACCGCCGTCTCGTTTTTGTGACGAGGCGCGATCATACACTTTTCGCCTGGTGTTTTGCATGATCGCATTTTTGCGAGCTGTCTGCCGGCGAGTTTGGTGGCGTCACCGGTCAAGGCGGTTTGGGAGGAATGTCTATGGGAATCAACTGGCAAATATATGCCCCACCCAGAAACCTAAGCCTCATACCATTTTACAGGGAAAAGGAGAGACTCGTATGATTCAGCAGTACTTCAAAAGAAGCTGCGCGTGGCTTCTCTGTGTGGCCATGCTCCTGTCCGTTTTTTTCATCGCGCCCCCTCGGGCGGCCGCGGCGGATTACGTCAAACGCACAGAGGCGACCATCGTCGACGATTTCACCGGGACGGCGCTCGATCCGGCTTGGTTTGGCATGCGAAACAGCGTCACCTGGAGTCCCGGCAAATTGACGATGGCCCATACGAACACAAGTGCCGCGAACATTGCTTTTGTGAGCCGAAATGTGGGAAACGGCGATTTTTCGGTCGAGATCAAATCGGAAAACTTGACACCGGCTTCTGGCGCCAATATCGGTGTTTTCATTCTTCGCGTTTCCAACGGCACGGAATTCGATTTTGTGGAAATTGTGCGCCGCACCAACGGGACGCTGGATCTTTCGCTGATCAACAATGGCCGCGTCTCGTTCAGCGCCACGACACGAACCGATTTCACCTCCGATCAGGCCTGGTTTAAAGTCGGCTACGATAGTGCCGACCGAACCGTCTCAGCCGAGTATAAAATCAGTGACAGCGACCCGTATCTTCCGATGACGGGAAGCGGCCACGAAATGCAAAACTTTGACGGCCGGCACGCCATAGAATTTCACTTGCATAAAATGAGCGGCGGCGACACACCGCTGAGCGTTGACGTCACCCAAGTGAGATCCACCTTCACAAAGGAGACTTCGTACGGACACCATGAGATCGACGATTTTTCCGACGCGGAGCTCGGTGCCGATTGGTTTGGCCAAACGGACGATGTCAAAAAAAGCGCCGGCTTCATTAGCCTTTCCGGATCTGGCGGCAGCATCAGCACCGTCAAGCGCAACATGGGCAATGTGGATTATTCCGCTGAGGTCAAATGGAGTGAATTCAAGGCCGACGAGGCGGCGGGCTCGGCCGCTTTGCGCGTATCCCTCGATTCCTCTCTCCAGCGGTACGCGGAAATCGCGGCGCTGGGTGATGGAACCTTACGATTCACCATCCGCGAAGGGTCCACACTGACGCAAAAGGTGATCCCTTACGCCGGCGATTCCGGATGGTTCCGCATTGATTATGACGCCACGTCCAAACAGCTTGACGCCTACTACAAAGAGGACGACGCCGATGTATTCATCATGGCGCCGGGCGGCAAGGTCGTCAGCGGCTTTGACGGCATACACACAATAGAGCTGAGGGCGGACAACGGCGGCACGGGGCTCGCTTCCGCCGACTTTGAATACATCGATCTGGCGTACAATGACAAGGTCGAATTGGAGCTGCGCTCCGATCGCTTTCATGTGGAGATCGACCAGGGCACCGGCGGTGTCTTTACCCTGACGGATCCCTCGGATGCCTTGGGAACAAACTATGTCATGAACCCCACGCTTCGCCCTTCGTTTAACGTAAACGACTCCCGTTGGGTGGGCGATATGTCGTTCGCCGTCAAAGCCGCCGGGGCGCAAAGCCACACGAATATGATGACTTCGCTTTCCGACGATATTCGCAGCGTTACAAGAACCGGCGTGGATGAGATTGCGGTCTCCTACACGGGCAACGCCGCTAACACGAACGGCATCAAAGGCTTTGATCTGACGGAATCCTATGTGCTCTCCGACGACGGGACAAAGCTGAACTGGAACATCCGCGTGAAGAACACGACAAGCGGAAGCCTGGAATTCCTCGATATCGGGCTCCCTCTGCTGATGAACTCCTGGTGGGCCAACAGTCAGACCGGTATCTATGAGCAGAACGTGGGCCGCCACTCTTTTGTGGCGGAGGACGGTTCGTACATATACTGGCAAAGGCCGAACGGAGAAGGCCCGTTTTTGGTGATGATTCCGGGCGAGGGAACCTCGCTGGAATTCAAAAACAAAGCCAGGTACAACGAGGGCCCCTTCGCCGAAAACGATCCCGGCTGGGAAGGCCTGGTTGAGTACTATATCCATTCCAAAAACATCTCCACAGAGCGCGCGAGCCTAACGGCCCAATACCTGCCCGCCACCTCCCTGACACTTGCGGCCGGCGAAGAAAAAGCCTACTCGTTTGTTTTCTGCTGGGCTGATAACTATTCCGATATGCGCGACGTTTTGTATGAAGCCGGCGTGGTAGACGTCGTCTCTCTGCCCGGCATGGTCATCCCGCAGGACACGAAGGCCACCCTGGCCGTACGCGCGCTGGACGGCATTGACACGATTGAGGTTCCCGACGGCGCTACGCTGACCCATTTGCGCGACAACGGCGATTACGCCCTCTACGAAATTGGGTTCGCCGCGTTGGGTGTGAACCAAGTGACCGTTTTTTACGGCGGCGGCCGGAAATCGGTGCTGCAATACTATTCGGTGGAGCCGCTTGAAAAACTGATTGACATCCGCGCTGACTTTATCGTCAAAAACCAACAGGCGAAAACCACCTATGGCTACAACGGCGCGTTTTTGCAGTGGGACATGGTCAGGCAGCGGCAGGTGACCTATCACAATTGGAACGAATATACGGGTTCCGGCTGGAGAGAGTGGTTTACCGGCGGCTCGGACGACCTCGGCCTGTCCCCGGCCGTGTTTGTGTCCGAGCGAAACATCATTGAGCCGAACCAGACGCAGATTGATTCGCTGGACTATTACCTGGAGAACTATATCTGGAACTATATGCAAACCAGAGAGGTCGGAGGCGAACGCACCTACGAGATTTACAGATGGTATGACGGACGCGAGGGCACGCCCAGCGACACGGGAACATGGCGGGTCATGAACTATATCCATGTCGCCAACACGTATTTCAATATGTATCAGGTGGCCCGGATGTATCCTCAGATGGACACATGGCTGACCGCCGATGAATACCTGCTCAGGTGCTACCATACGCTGATGATGTATTTCACTTATTACGAGACGCGCGGCGCCAATCCTTTGGGCAACGCCTCAAATGAAATGGGCAGTATGGGCGAAATGAGCTTGCCGGAGATTCACCAGGCCCTGCTGGACACGAACCATCTGACCGAGGCGGCGAAGCTGGAGGAACGGTTTAGAATCAAGGCCAATTATCTGTTTGCGCAGAAATATCCGTTTGCATCGGAAATGAGCATTGATACAACGGGTTTTGAGGGCTGCTACACCCTGGCAAAGCGATACGACAACAGGGAGCTCGTTGAAAAGGTGCAGCTGGCCTCCTTGGCCTGCCGGGGATTGCAGCCGCTGTGGTACTTCTATGGAGGAGACAACCGGCACATGGGCGAGTCCTGGTGGAACCTGGGATACGAAACCCAGCTTGGCGCGTGGCAGCAGCAGGATTACTTGCTATCTTACGCGGACACGAATGACGAAGAATTTGACGACATGATGCGGTCCACTTACGGCGCGTATGTCGCGGGGTGGGCCAACATCAACTCCGGTCAGATCAGCGCCAGCGCCGCCAACTATGGCGCCGCGTCCTGGCAATACCGCAGCGAAAAAGGCTCTGCGAACGACGGGAGTTACTCTAAGATCGGGCTGATAGACGGCTGGTGGGCCTGGTCGGGCGAGGTTGACCTGGGCCTCTGGGGCGGCTTGCGAGCCGCTTCCGCCAATGTGGTTGAGGACAGTGTCATCGGCCTCTACGGATACGGATGCGATGTTTCTCTTGACGAGGACGCCTACACCATTATACCCAAGGACGGTGTCCGCACCCGTTTGACTCTTTACAACGAAAACAAGTTTACCGTACAGCTGGCCGCAGCCAAATACGCCAAGATGGTCGTCTCCGAGGATCTGAAGGACATTCGTATCGCGCTCGAAAACGTGACCGACGGCGCTTTTGCGCCGCGCATCACGTTGAAGAATGTCACGTCCGGCAGCTACGAGGTTTCGGTTGACGGAGCGCCGGCTCAAAGAGTGACGGCGATCAACGGCCAAGTGTCCATTGACTTGGCTCTGTCCGCCGCCAAGACACATGAGATTCACATCGTCCATGACGGCGCAACCAGCGTCATTGTCACGGGTGTCGAGGTATCCCCGAAGAGTACAACCGTCGTGAGGGGGCAGGAAGCCGTCCTCACCGCGTCTGTGAGCGTCGAAAACGACGACGGCTTCATCAGCAAGGACGTCACCTGGACGGTTGAAAACGGCACGGCCTCTTCCATTGACAAAAACGGAAAGCTGACCGTGGGCAAAGCCGAAACATCCGGCGTTCTGACGGTGAAAGCGACTTCAGTTGCGGATAAGACGAAATGGGCCTCGGCCACCGTGACCGTTGTTGACCCGCTGTATGAGTCTCTTGTTTTATACTATCTTTTTGATGAGAATGAGAATGGTGAAAACAACGACCAAGTGCCCGACTTCTCGCTCGCGCGCAACCATGGAAGGATCCGTGCCGGAAGCGACGGAACGTCCGTCGTCGGAGCGGCCCAATGGAACGAAAGCGGATTCCAGTTCCTGAGGGAGAACCGAAATTACATTGAGCTTCCGAACAGCGCTGGGTTAGTAAACGCTCAAATGACTCTTCTCTTCAAGGGAGCCAGAACCGATACGGCACTCACGAACGACGGCCTCGGCGCGTATTTCTGCGGAAAGGGTTTGGCCAGCGGTGGTAACGGCTGGAACCAAAACGGCTTGTGGATGAACAATACCGCATATATCGCCCACAATGGAAATAATGTAGCCGCGTTTACGGGCGTGGGTGCCTATAACGCTGTGTTCCCCACCGCCAACGTGCCGGTTGAGTTCGCGTATTCCGTTGATGCCAGAGTCGCCCCGGCGCAAGGATTTCACGCGCTGAATGGAATCAGGCGCGGTGGCGTTGCTTCTCCGGTCATCACGACGCCTACCGGCGTGTACCGGATTGGGGCCAATTCATGGGGCGCGCCCGATGAATTGCTGGATCAATTCCGTTTCAGCGAGTATATGATCTTTAACCGTGCCCTGAGTGAGAATGAAGTCAAAGCCATCTATGACGGCGCGCTGGATCCCGTGACGGTGAACTTCGGCGTGGATGGAGACCTCGGCGGCGCGATCACGGCGACGCGCGCGAACGGCGAGGCGCTTGCCAGCGGGCTCAAGGCCATCAAGACTACGTCGGTCACCTTTACGGCCGCGCCGGACGAAGCATATCTGGTCACGTCCTGGAGTGTTGACGGTGTTGTGCAGACGGGACAGACCGGAAACACGTTCACTCTGGAGAATCTGTCCGCCGATACAACGGTATCGGTAAAATTCGAATTGGATGAGCCGGTGATTACCGACTCCAAAGTCCCCGCCCTGATCGGGAAAGGAATTGATACCGCGCTGAGCGTCACCGCCACGACCAAATCCGGCGCAGCGCTCTCCTATGCCTGGTCGGTCTATCCCGAAATCGCCGGCAACGTCGTTACCGACGCGAACACAGCGACCCCGACCGTCAACTTCGGCAACTATGGCACCTACAAAGTCAATGTTGTCGTCACCGACGTCTACAACCAAAAGGCAGTACGGACATGGACGGTCTCGATTGGCGATCAGTCCGGCGCCGGTTCACTCGATATGAACCAAACAGCGCCTTATACGGCCGCGCAGGGCAATGTGGCGCTTGCGGGTACCGCTTACGTCACAGGCAGCACCAACCCGTGGCAGCCTCAGCCTGACGCAGAGGGCAAGGGCGGCTCAGCCGTGAGAATCAATGACGGCATACTGGTCTCCGACGCCACGGTCAGCGAGAATCCAGTCCACAACGGCACCTGGAACGCCTTTGGCATGGCTTCGGGGGACATTTCGAATGTCGATATCCGCTGGACTGACGCATACGCCATCGACAGTCTGCGTGTACAGTGGGGCTATGACACGGTCTCGGGCAGCGGAGGCGTTCAATTGCCAACCAATGTCACCGTTCAGTACTGGAACGGCACCGCCTATGTTCCGGTAACCCACATGTCCAGCACCACCGGTGCCAATGCCGGTCAGTCCACGAGCGTCGTCGGCATCAACGGCGGCGGAGCGCTGGCGGAGAACACCCTGTGGAACGGCGTGAGCTTTGATGCCGTGACCACCACCCGTGTTCGTCTGGTGATCACCAATGGAAACGGTGCCGTGGGCATCAGCGAATACGAAGTCTTCGGCGTTCGCTCCACCATCGCCGAGCCGGTCGATAAGACCGCGCTGCTTGCGGCCATGACCGCGTTTGACGCGCTCAACCAGTATGACTGGTCGATCAGCACATGGACAACTGCCAATGTCGCATACATCGCCGCGCAGAATGTGTTCGTGAGCGGTATCGCCACGACGGGCGAAGTGGCCGCCGCGGCTTCCGCCTTGATGACTGCCATCGACGCCCTTGCCAAAACCCAGCTGCCGCTCGGCGTTGAGGTTGCGGTGGGCAAGACATTTACCCTCGACATCACGCTCACCGACTCTAGCACCGGCGCCGCCGCCGTCGCTACCATTAACGGCAGCGTCATCACCGGCGTAGCGGTAGGCGACACTACCTACACCGGCACATTCGCCCCCTTCACCTCCGTTCTGCCCGGCACCGTCAGCGTATTCTCCATGGCCGACCTCTACGCGCTGATTACCAGTGCCGAAGCGCTTGACGCGAATGACTATACCCCCGCCTCGTGGCTTGGACTGGCCGTGCCTCTGGCCGCCGCCAACGCGATGAAGTCCAATCCCGTTTCGCCGACCAAAGCGGCGTATGAATCGGGACGGGACGCCCTGCAGACCGCGATTGACGGTCTGGAAGAGGCCGTCCCCGAGCCCGACATCGCGCTTGTCCTGAAAATGCCGTCGTCGCTCAAGGTGGCGCGCGCGAAGACCATAACGGCCAACTTGACCTGGACCCCGGCCAATGTGGCCCTGACGCTGACCACGACCTTCCAGCCGGCGGGCATCGCAACGGCCACCGTTCGCGACTCCGTAGCCGGCTCCGCCAAGATCGACATCAAGGGCACGAAGGTTGGCAACACCATCATGACCATTGCAACCGCCGACGGAAAGGCCTCCGCCTCCGTCATCGTGCAAGTGAACTAAGATCCATCGCGAGACAGTCTCCAGGTAGAAAACAAAGCAGCGCATACCACCCGCTGTGCGGGGGGCATGCGCTGCCCCTATAAGGGGCTGATACTGGCATTGCCTAACGGCGCATTGAATGGTTTTCCAACCGCATCGTCTTCTCTGGCGGCCCCCTAAGGGGCTGCTATTCTATGCCTTGGTTGACCGGCTCAGCGTGAACGGGTCTATGTTTTCTCCAAAACTCAATCGGTCAGCCACGATGTCCTCTTGCAACTGATTGCGGATATATTCCACTATCCGTTTCGCATACTTTCAGGCCGCGTCCACATATCCGCTCTATATTGCAGCCATGGAGAAACTGCTGGTGGATGTGGAGGATGCGGACGAATCGTTTGATTGGGCGAACCGCGCACTGGTACTGAACCCGTATCTTTTCGATGCTTACGATGTCAAGGCAAAGACATATGCGCAACAGGAGCAATGGCAAAAGGAGGTTGAGGCCAAAGAGATGTTTCTCTTCTTGCGTCCCCTGCAGGGCAAAGAGTACGATGAGTATCTGATGTATATCCATTTTGCCCTTCAACAAGCCGCACAACGCAACGATGCGGATGCCTGCCTGGCGCTGGCGGACAAAGCGCTGTGTGTGCCGGAGAACATGGAACGCGTGGAGCAGGCCCTCAGCCCGTTGGCCTATCGTTTGGGGCATGTACCCACTTTAACGCTTTCGGATCAGTCCTTAAACCTCGTGGCGTATTTGGAATCCTTTAGAGACACAATTCTGGCTCAAGTCAACCCTTAGCTGCGGGTCAACATACGACCCATAGGGGGATTTGCGTGTGCCTTGGCAGGCATGACATTTTATGTTTTCAGGGAGGACAAATGCCTCAAAAATGTCATGGTTAGTAGAGAACCCATCTTGTCTGCAATCTGTGAAAGGAGGGTAGTGTCCATACGACGCGCCCCTTCCCATCATGCGATCCAGGTGAATGTCACGGGAGAGGTGAATGTTTTCTCCGGTACCACTCGCTGTGCCGATTGCGGCGGCGCCATGACCTTTGTCCGTTAGGTAAGAAAAAGCGGACAGGAGAAGCTTTATTATCGTTGCAGTCGTTACAATAACAGCGGCAAAAGCACCCGCCCAACCCATACGGTTGACATGGAAACGCTGCAGAGTGTCATTCTGCAGGATATTTGGCATCATGCTGAATCTGCTGTGCAGGATGAAGACGGGTTAATGGACAAGCTGCTCACATACGCCGGTCAGGAACGCAGAAAAGAAAAGACCGCGCGGGAAAAACCCTGCGCAATACGAACGCCTGCATCGTGCTTATCGAGGACGCGAGCAAACGGTTGTGTGAGGAAATGCTTGTGGGTAACGTACCGGACAATCTGTTCAGGAAGATAATGTCTGATTATGAGCGAGACTTGCAGGATTGGAAGAAAGAGCTGATGGGATAGAGACCCACCTGGAAGAGCAGGCGAGCAACGAAGCGGCAGCTTGCGCAGTTTGGGTACTTTCAACTCTACCTCACCCGATGTCGTCAGCAACTTCCGGCTGTAATGCCCCGCACGGGTGTCGACACGATCCGGGCTGCGCTCGTATCGCGATGCCTGCGTGATCCGATCCGCCTCTTCATCCAGCAGCCGATTCAAGGTTTCCTCCACCGACCCACGTACCAGTTCTTTCAGTTCTCGCTTGAGTTCCGTGCCATCTAGGTGTATGATCTTGTCCATAGGGAGCCTTCCTTTCAGTGTTTTGGTAGTTTCGTCAACCACCATCCTACCACTGGACAGGCTCCCTTTCAATTGTGCGAAACTTATTGTACGTTATCGAGATAGGGGTTCGAATCCCTTCCTTTTTGTTTTTGCCCTGCGGTTTTCGCATTTTTGCAAATCGATGTCCAATTTGGAGTGGAGAGAGGAAAGTCTTCAAAGCTGCATGAAGACTGGTTTTTAGGCAAATGAAAACGGCCGAATCTGGACACGGGGGTTTAGATTTCGACCGTCGTTCATATGTTTAATGACTACATAATAGATTCATCCGCTGGATTAAGCTTTTTTATACTATTCATCTTTTTTATCGTTTGAATTTTTGGATGCACTGATTTGTATAAGAAAAACAATGAGTATTACAACTGATACTAGTATAAAAATATAACGCGGTATTCCAACAAATATGTCTACGCCGATAAGTATCGCCCACATAATTATTCCGAAGTATGCATTATTTTTTAACCAATTCTTCATTTAACTCTCTCCCGGATCCGATTATGATTTGCGTTTGCGGCACGTAATAATGCAGGCGACAAAAGCCAAAATCGCAAGCAGGCCTAATACGATTGCCAGCCAATCGGGAACCGTCACGATAAAACGGTCTACAAACATCGTTCCCAACGAAAATAGAAATCCTATAACGAAGAACAGCTGATTTTTATTTTTCATATATACACCTCAAAATCATTCTGCTATTTTTGCTTATCGCTGAATGCTTTCAGGTCTCGCTTGGTTGCTTCCGGTAATGATGATACTCCATATTGTCGATCGCCCCTTGAAGCGTATACAGATGCACTAGGCAAACATTCGGATAACGCGATTTCAACCTGATAAAAGCTTCCTTTGCGCCCATTTGCCCTAATTCTTCGGGGGTGGAAACATCAATAGCATTCAGCTTTTTCTCTATTGCTGCACCTATATTCTTTAACGAAGCCAGCCCTGACATAAAAGCACCTCCTGTTTATCCTTTGGATTTTACAATAGGAAGCCAAAGTTCGCACTTGTAATCATCTGCGGCTGTATCGCCGTCCGAATAGACTTCTAAACACGGAGAATCGGCATTTTCATAGCCGGAAGAAGGAAACCATTCGGTAAATATCCTTTTCCAAACATCAATGATCGAGTTTGGCAACGCCCCCGTACATTCAAATATCGCCCAGGTCGAAGCAGGTATCTCAATTGTACTCAACCCCTTATTAGAGCCTTCATCGATAGTGGCCGCAATGAAGTAATCAAATTCCTGGCCGTTATTATTTGCCGAAACTCCTAACAGTCCATCCATTTTACCGTTAGAATACCCTAGTATTTCTCCAGCTTGTTCTTCGGTCAAACCCGCCCACATTTCTGTAATGCGTTCAAAGTTCTCATTCCCGTTTACCGTAACCATTCTTTCTTTGATCCCGGCCACTGTAAAGCCATCCCTGTCTTCAATCCTGTAATTCATGTCGATATCTCCTTTAACTGTGATAAGAAAGGACATTTTCGGATAGGACTTAAGGCGAACCCCTTTGCTTCTGGCTTCCGACGGTGAAACGCACTGCAATGCCTGAAACGCCCGGGCAAACGCGGTTGGAGAATCATAGCCGTATTTCAAAGCAAGGTCGACGATCTTGATACCACTGTTTTGAAGCTCCAGCGCCGCCATGCTCAATCGTCTGCGCCTGACGTATTCGGACAGCGTTATCCCCGAAATAAACGAAAACATACGTGTAAAATGATACACCGAACAGCATACGATCTTCGCGAGTTCCGCGTTCTCAATTTCCTCCGTCAAATGCTGTTCAATGTAATCGAGCGAACAGTTCATCCTCTCAAGCCAATCCATCAATACCCCCCCCTTTCGGTTAAAGAATATCATTCTAAACAACCAGTGTCCTCTCATTATTAGAACGGTTTTGAGAGCAAAAATCATATATAATCATAATAAGTATAGCATAAAAACAGCCCGCAGGTTCAACTCCTACAGGCTGCATGGTTATTGGCGGAGAGAGAGGGATTCGAACCCCCGGTCCCTCGCGGGATCACTGGTTTTCAAGACCAGCTCCATAAACCACTCGGACATCTCTCCAAGCGATGACAAAAACAATAGTAGCAAATGCGAGAACATTTGTCAATTGCGAGGAGCGGATGTTGAAACGTCAGCTATCAAAACAGGCTGGAGAACGTCTGGGGGCCGGCGATACCGTCGGCTCTCAGACCATGAACGCGCTGATATTCCATCAGTGCCAGCTCGGTCTGTTCGCCAAATACGCCGTCGAGATCCACGGGTGCCCCGGCGGCATATAGCGCCGCCTGCAGAAGATAGACAAGATTGCCTCGCGTTCCGGAGCGAAGCAACGGGATAGCGTTCTCAGTTTCCTGATCGAAGAGACCATTCACGGTCAGATCCGCTCCGAACAGATGGTTGAGTTCGGTTTGCAGCGAGCGCACCATTGCTTTTCTCGTTAAAGGACCCCAAAAGCCATCCTCAAGTAATTCAGCGCTGTAACGGTTGTTGAGTGTTGTTTGAATGCTGCGGATCACGGGGTCACCTTCTGCGTTTGGGGGAGAGGGGCGTGAGGGAACGGGCTCGCCCAGGGATTGGAGAATCCCACGTGTGATGGCGTCGGCGTACCCGCCGAATTCGGTGTCAAACAGACGATTGTCGAGCGTGTTGGATATGAAGCCCATCTCCAGAAGCTGTGCCGGCGCCACGGTATTGCGCAGGACGGACAAATCGTCCTGTTTCACACCCCGGTTGGATTGGACGCCCACATCCACCACCTGATTAAGGACGTTGCGCGCATAGGTGGTGTTGATGGGCGGGGAGCCGGGCTGAACGATGTTCTCAACGCCGTTGGCTACGGAATTGTCGGTCGAGTTGCGGTGCAGCGAGACAAAAATGTCGGCGTTGTTTCGATTGGCAATGGCGCTACGCTCTAGCAGAGGAACGTTGACATCGGTGTCGCGTGTCATGATGACGTTGTAACCGAGGGGCTGCAGACGGTCGCGAACCGCCAGGCCAAGTCTCAGATTGTCGTCTTTTTCCTGACGCGGCCCGTTGGTCGCGCCGGTTTCCGTGCCTCCGTGGCCGGGGTCAAGAACAATGGTTTTCATGGTTTTTCCGCCTCTCCGCACACATAGTTGGACATTCACAGTATATTCAGGGGCCGGCAGAAAAGTGTCGCCAAAGGATCCGTTTCCGGAAAACAAACCTCAGAACCCCAGAATATACAGGATCAAGCGGCAGACGAAACAAAGAAAGAGCCCGATTGCGGTGGGCACGGCCATGGACAGAAGCGTCCAGCGAAGCCGCCCGGTTTCTTTCTGAATGGTCCAACAGGTGGTGGAGCAGGGCCAATGAAACAGGGTAAACAGCAGAACGCAGGCGGCCGTGATCCAAGTCCACCCATGCGCGGTCAGAATGGCATGCATCTCGGTAAGGTTATCCGCGGGTACGATTTGGGAGACACTAAGATAGGTCATCAGAATGATGGGCAGCACAATTTCATTGGCCGGAAATCCCAGGATAAACGCCATGAGGATGACACCGTCCAGACCGAACCACCGGGCGGCCGGATCCAGCGCCTTGGAGAAATGGGAGAGCAGGCTGGCATCGCCCCATTGAACGTGGGTGAACAGCCAAAGAAGCAATCCCGCCGGCGCCGCCACGGCCACCGCGCGCCCCAGAACATATAGAGTGCGATCGAGCAGAGAGCGCAGGATGACCTGCCCGATCAGCGGACGGCGGTAGGGTGGAAGCTCCAGAGTGAAGGAGGAGGCCTCGCCCTTGAGCACCGTCTTTGACAACAGACGGGACACTAAAAAGGTGGCCGAGATGCCCAGAAGAATGACGCCCACCAGGATAGCGGCCGAAAACAGAGAGGCCAGGAAGGTGCTTCCGGCCAGGAACAGTGAGATCAGTGTGATGAGCGTCGGGAAGCGGCCATTGCAGGGCATAAGGCTGTTGGTGAGGATGGCAATCAACTTCTCTCGGGGCGAGTCGATGATGCGGCATCCGGTGACACCGGCCGCATTGCAGCCCAGCCCCATGCACATGGTGAGACACTGCTTGCCGCAGGCGTTGGCCTTCTTGAAATGGTGATCCAGATTGAAAGCCACACGCGGCAGGTAGCCAAAGTCCTCCAGCAGCGTGAACAGAGGAAAAAAGATAGCCATGGGCGGCAGCATGACCGATACAACAAAGGCTACGACCCGGAAGATGCCGTTGCACAGCAGATCAATCAGCATCTCCGGCAGCGCGCAGAGCCGCGCAAAATCCTCCAGACGATCACCTATCCAGGCAAGACCGCTTGACAACCACCGTGACGGGATGTTGGCGCCCGCGATGGTCAGCCAAAGAATCAGACCGAGCAACAACAGCATGATCGGCAGACCGTATCGACGGCTCAGCAGGATGCGATCCAGCTTCCGATCAAAATCGCTGCGCGTGCCGTCCTCAACCGACACAACGGCCTGAGTCAGTTCGGCAGCTGCGCGACCGACCCGTTCGGTCATGTGCATTCGGGCGTTCTCAGAGTGTTCTCCCTCGGATAAAAACTTGTCGCGTGCCTCGGAAAGATCATCCAAAAGGGGAGAGAGGGGAGCAGACAGGGAGGGTGTGAGGAAGTCATCAAGTCGTGCGGTCAATTGATCCAAGCCTGTGCCATTGCGCGCTGAAATCGCTATGACCGGCAGCCCCAATCGCGTCTCCAGCGCGTGCGCGTCGATGCGCAGACCCTTGCGCCCGGCTTCGTCGATCAGGTTGATACATACAACAAGGCGGCGGGTGTAAGCGCAGACGCTTAAGACAAGCTGCAGACTCCGCTCCAAACAGGTGGCGTCACAGACCACCGCCACCACGTCGGCTGTGCCGGAAAGGAGGAAGTCACGCGTGACCTCCTCCTCCGGCGAATGCGGATGGAGCGAATAGACGCCCGGCAGATCCACGATGCGCCATGTAGCGTTCGGCGATCGCGCAGTGCCCTCGGCATGACCGACCGTTTTCCCCGTCCAGTTTCCAGTATGCTGACGCAGTCCGGTCAGCCGATTGAAAAGCGTACTCTTTCCCACGTTGGGCTGACCGATCAGCGCCAGGGTTGGGGCATCTATTGTTTGCGTCCGATCATGCCGCTTCAAACCATGACCAGAATGCGTCGGGAGTCGTCGTTGCGCAGAGCGATAACGGCGCCCTTGACACCATAGGCGATGGGGTCACCATGCCGGCACTTTTGCACGCATTCAATTCGGGCGCCGCTGACAAAACCCAGCTCCATCAGGCGCTGCGTCATCGAGCAGGAGGGAGAGAAATTTACGACCGTGCCGGACTGCCCCTCCTTCAAGGCCGGAAGCGGTATGAGAGAGTCATGAGTAGAGAAAGTTTGCACGAAAAAACACCTCGGGCTGAAATGAGAAAGAAGGATTCTAACGGAAATATTTTCGCGCCGGCGTAAATATGTTAAACCGAGGGAAACTATCTTTCGCACTATATTATTCTGGTGCGGTCGGATTGTTGCCTGTACCCGAACGCGGAAAGGGGGGCATGATCATCGAACCCAACGGCTTCTTTACGCAAAAGGGATATGACGACCGCGAGATCACCGGGCTGTCGCCGACCGGTGAGGACTATTTGGAGATGATTGCGCGGTGCGCCGGGGAAAACACCTATGTCCGCGTCAAAAAGCTGGCCTCCCTGCTTCACGTAACGCCGCCTTCGGCCTCCAAAATGGCGGTGCGGCTGAAAGCAGAGGGATATGTGGATTTCGAGCCCTATGATGTGATCCGGCTGACCGGGAAGGGGCGTGAGATCGGCCGCTTTCTGCTGGAACGGCATGATGTGCTGGTACGCTTTTTCTGTCGTCTCAATCAGACCGAAAGTGAGCTTGTGCTTGTGGAGAGAATCGAACATTATATTGACCGAAGAACGCTTAGCAACATGAAACGGCTGTTGTCACAGTGGGAGAGCGTTACACAAGGATCGGGATTCAGTTCGCGGTCACCTGAGGGATGACAAATTTCCACAAAATATGATATGATACGAAAAAAGGAGGCCGCTCCCGCGAAGAAACGGCCACGAAGGGGATAAACGGTTGAAAAAGCATTGTGTCGCAGGCCTGACGGCGTCAATGCTGACGGCAGCTCTTCTGTTAACACCGGGATGCGCGGAAGCGTATACGCGCGAGGATATGCGCGCCTTCCCGCAGCCCTACCGATCCATGCTGGCGATCTGCTCGGACATCGATGGGACAACCCCTCGGGAATTCGAGGACTATCATAAGTTCCTCAACTCGCTGGACAACACGGAAATGGGTCCGGGGTTGGGCCTGGATGTGGCCGACTCGTTTTGGATGTATATGGCCAACGATATTGAGACGTCGACCGACCGGGATCACAACGGCAATGAGGCTGTGATGACCTATTTTGTGGGTACGGGCGGGACACAGAAAAATGCCGATCTGATCCGGTATTACGCCCGTTGCGGTTGGATCGATTCCATGCACGCTTTCGGGGATTTTTCCCGAGCCGACATTGACAAATCGGTGTTTACGCGCGCTCTGGCGCAAAGCGCCGCAGAGGCTCTGTCCGGAGACGGGCTCTGGCCAACCGTTTGGATCAATCACGGCAACGCCGCCAACACACAGAATTTGCGATCCGATCAGGCGGACATTTCCTATCAACAGGGAGGCCAACCCGATTCGGACAGCTACCACACCGACATCACCATTCCGAACGGCATCAAATTTGTGTGGTTTTCCGACAACGACGGAGCTTTCGGCCGACAGGACCTCCTCTACCCGGCGACACTTGGTGACGGGCAAAAGGTTTGGGGCTTTCGGAGATATACCGGAGAATCCAGCATGGGTTTCCACAAAAACAACTGGAGCGTCTATGGCATTGCCGACCAACTGACCGAGGCGCATATGGATGCCTGCGTGCGGGATCAAAAACCCGTTATTGTCGCGCAGCATCTGGGCGGCGCCGACACTTATCAACCGTTTGGGGAGAAAGCGAAACAGGCGTTGATCGCGTTGGCCGAGCGGCAGAGACGCGGGGAGATCCTGGTGGCCCGCACCTCGCGTCTGCTCGAATACCTTCGCGTGCGGGATCATCTGGTTTTCACGGTGGACGAAGCTCGTTCCTCCATTGATATTTTGGCAGTGGACGATCCGCAGTTGGGCAACGACAAAAAGCCGACGCTTGATATGCTGCGCGGGATGACCTTTTTTGTCGATCATGCCGACGGGGCGAGCATTTCCCTTCAGGGCGTGCCGTTGCCTGCCGAAGAACTTGTGTTCACGTCCGACCCGGACGGGCGCGACACCATAGGTATCCGTTGGTTTGAGCCGGACACAACAGACTATATCTGGGGCGCGGCCGAATATGCGCATTGAGCGCGGCGTTTTGTTTGGAAAGCTGCCCCCAAGCGGCCAAAACAACCGAACATCAACAGATAACCGATAGAAATTGCTTGACAGACCGCCCGATTCATGGTACTATACAATCTGTTCCAAAGACAGCAGGAGGATAAACGGGTT
Organism: Oscillospiraceae bacterium; assembly: GCA_031549735.1. Lineage (GTDB taxonomy): Bacteria > Bacillota > Clostridia > Oscillospirales > UBA929 > JAVBPF01. The sequence goes on along the minus strand of JAVBPF010000044.1, from coordinate 8,737 downwards.
ATGCCGTCCTGCCGAGGAGACGGTTGCTTTGCCTGTTGCTCGTTCGAAACGAACGGGTTTTGGTTGCATCATTTCCTCGTGTCGTGTACGCGGGGTTTTTTTATTTCCGCGTACGGCACTTCAATTACGGGAGGTGAAAGAATGCCCAACGCGAATGTTCTCGAGAAGAAAAAAGCGCTTGTCGATGAATTGGCCGAAAAGATGAAGAACGCCAGTTCCGGTGTCCTGGTTGACTACAAAGGCATCAACGTGGCCGACGACACCAAGCTGCGCCGCGAGCTGCGTGAAGCGGGCGTGGATTATTCTGTCGTCAAAAACACGCTGTTGCGTTTTGCAGCCCAAAAGGCCGGTTTCGACGCGCTCAATTCGGTCCTCGAAGGGACGACCGCCCTGGCCGTCAGCATGACCGACGCCGTGGCACCCGCCAAGATTCTCAACGCCTTCGCTAAAAAGTCCGGCGACAAGTTCAATATCAAGGCCGGCTTCGTCGACGGTCGCGTCATCGCGCCGGCCGAGGTATCCTCGCTGGCCGAACTGCCCTCCAAAGAGGAATTGGTTGCGCGCGCTCTGGCCGGATTCAACGCGCCGATTACCGGTCTGGTCAACGTGCTCAACGGCAACCTGCGCGGTCTTGTCGTGGCGCTTAACGCCATTGCCGAGCAAAAGGGCGCTTAACGAAGCGTTCCTCAATTCTCATGTGACACAACAAATCTATTTAACACAAACGATGGAGGTACATGTACTATGGCCAGCGATAAAGTTGCAAAAATGATCGAAGATGTGAAAGCCCTTACCGTTTTGGAGCTCTCCGAGCTTGTCAAAGCGCTCGAAGAAGAATTTGGTGTCTCGGCCGCCGCGCCGATGGCCATGATGGCCGCTGCCCCCGCCGCCGGCGGAGCCGCCCCCGCTGCCGAAGAGCAGAGCGAGTTCGCCGTGGTTTTGACCGACGCCGGTTCCAACAAAATCGCCACCATCAAAGTGGTTCGCGAAATCACCGCCCTGGGTCTGAAAGAAGCCAAAGAGCTGGTTGACGGCGCGCCGAAGCCCGTCAAAGAAAACCTGTCCAAAGACGACGCCGAGGCCATGAAGAAGAAACTGGAAGAGGTCGGCGCCAAAGTCGAGCTGAAGTAATTTCAGTCAATACGTAAAGAGCCGCGGTGATTACTCGCCGCGACTCTTTTTCTTTCTCTGCAGAAAGCCCTCCGGCCAATATCGCTCGACCAGAAAGAACACGATCATCCCGCACAGTAGCCCCAGCGCGAAACCGGCCAAAACGTCGGTTAAATAGTGCATGTACAGATAGATTCTCGAAAAACCGACCACGACGGCCAGTGAGACGAACCACCAACCTTTGCGTCCCAAATGCTGCTTCAGTATGATGGCGACGGACATGGCCTGTGCTGCGTGACCGGAGGGAAAGGAAAAGGCGCTCAACTTCGGACGAAGCACAGGGAGCTCGGGCCAATCCACATAGGGACGCGGCCGGGCAAACAGCGGCTTGAGCGCCGCTTCACCCAGCAGGGCGGTCAATCCCAGTGCCAGCAGGGCGGACACGCCGATCTTGCGCGTGCGCGGTATGATAGCCAGCGCCCCGGCGACGGCCAGCCAAAACAACGAACCGTCGGTCCAGCGGCTGACGACAATCATGATATCATCCAACAGGTTTGGTTTGTGTCGGATCCATTCGAGCACAAGCCGATCCAGATCGTTTTGCCAAATCGACAGCACAATCGCCTCCTTTGTCTGTTTTCGTTCCGATACAGCACTGGACGTTCAACTCGCAAAAAGTATATCATATCGGTCGGACCGGGGAAACCCCACGTTCCCCAATAGGGGGAGACCGTGAAATACTCCTTTCGGGCAAACTGTTTTTCGATGCCCAAAAGGCAAAAACGCTCAAAGACGCTGATGACGAGCTTGCTGGGCGGACTCAGTGCGTTTGCCACAATCAATATACAAGCGAAAAACTTATGGTAACCCTTGTCTTTGGGGAACGAATTGTGTACAATAGCAGTCGAACAGAGAAAACCGTTGTCCTCGGCGGATTGAGGGGAAGAGTTCTGGTGATCAAAGAGTCAAAGCTATATTCTGGAAGGCGTTCCGGCTGGCCGATGATCGGCAAAGCGCTGCTGATTCTTATCGGCTTGCTTTCCCTTCTGACCGTCTGTCTGACCATCTTTTTCTTAGCCACCGAATACAGACCGGATCCGGTCGTACAGGTGGCCCCCCAAGGGCACGCGGTGGTGTCGCCGCTCAAAATGGGGTCGGAAATTTCCCTTGTCTCATTCGATATTGGCTTTGCGGGACTTGACGAAGCGCAGGAGGAATATGCCAATGGCGGGCGACAGACGCGTCCGGCCGCCGAGCAGACCATACGCGACAACCTGGAGGCTCTGACGGAGATCATGAGCGAGGGTGAGTACGACCTTATGTGTCTCCAATCGGTCGACACCGGCAGCAAGAGGAGCTATTATGTAAAGGAGTCGGATGTCCTGGCCGCGTCGCTTCCCGAGTACGTATCCTGTTTTGCGCCCGATTACAAGGTCTCCTACGACCCGTTTCCGCTTTTTGGCGCGCTGGGCAAGGTGGAAAGTGGGCTGATGACGCTCTCGAAGTATCCCGTGTTCGATTGTAACCGGATTCAGTTGCCGCAGATTACGTCCATCCCCGGACGCTTCTTCGACCGCAGTCACGCGTTGCTGGTCACGCGGTTGCCGCTGGAGGGCGGGGGACAGCTCACGCTTGTCAACGTCAACATGTCCTGTCGGGAGGAAACGCCCGACCGACAGAAGGAGCTGCTGGCGCAATTGAGTGCTTTTTTGGCCGACGAAGCCAAAGAAGAACGCTACTGCATTGTGGCGGCCAATTGGGGTGCCATGCTGCCCGGCACCGGCCCCGGACCGGTGGGCAGTCTGATGCCGCTCTGGTGCCGCCCTCTCCCCGAAGACTTTGCGCCCGCTGGTTATTCATGGGCTGTGGATACCGAAGCCTCAACCTGGCGAAACGGCGATCAGGCCTATCGACCTGGCGAAACCTTTGAGGCGATCATGGACGGCTTTTTGGTCTCCGACAACATCGATGTTCGTCTGGTCAGGACGTTTCCGCTCGCCTTTGCTCGCTCGGATCACAATCCCGTGGCCCTGACGTTCGCGCTGAAACGGCCGGGTGAGGATGAGGCGTCGAACGACGAATCCAGTAACGACACCAAACCCGATGGAGATTCGGACGCCGCGTCCGGCTGATACAATAAAGAATCAATCACCGAAGGAGCCAATATGAACAAACGAAAAAAACGAAGCGGCGGACGATCTGCTCTGCTTTTCTTTGTCCTTTGCGCCGGAATCGCCTGCTTTATTCTGATTGTCGGCAAGCAGCAACAGCAACAGACGCCGGGGACGACCGGTGACCATCAGCGCCAGATCACAACGGCCGAGCCCATCACCGAGGAGAACCAGTGGCCGGCAACGGGCGTTCCGGTCTCCGACATCGAGGATGCGGGGCTCCTGTGGGTGGTCAACGCCAAGCATCCGCTGCCCGACGAGTCGGCGGTTCTGCCGGTCATTTCGGCCTACCAGACCATTCCGTTGGCACGCGCCAATATTGACCTCAATCCGACCGCGCTGGAGCAGGTGCGGAAATGGTTCGCCGCGGCCAACGAGGCCGGTTATACGGATTTGATAGTCACAAGCGGCTACCGAACATGGGCGGATCAGGTGCGCATCTACGACGAGGCCGCAGACAAGACCTATGTGCAGATTCCGGGTGGCAGCGAGCATCAGACGGGACTCGCCGCCGACATTGTCCGGCAAAACGGCGCACTCCACGACATGGACACCGACCCCGCCGCCGAATGGCTTTGGGAGACGGCGTCCGAGTACGGGTTTATCCTTCGTTATCCGAAAAACAAGGAGTCAATCACCGGGATTTCATATGAATCGTGGCACTTCCGCTATGTCGGCGCGCCTCACGCCGATTACATGATGCAACATGATCTCTGCCTGGAGGAGTATGCGGATTTCCTCAAAAACGGGCCGGGCTATCAGATGACGATTGACGGCACCACCTACGGCGTCTATTACACATCGTCCATCGATGGCGTGTTGGCGGTTCCGCAGGATAAGACATATACCATCTCGGGCGACAACCGGGGCGGCTACATTGTGACTTTCGTCGTGTAGACGTGAATTGATTTCATCGCCACTCAGCGTTTTGAATCCATCTCATAGAATTTCAGAGGGTGCCGTCCCGTGACGGCATCCTTTTTCGTATGGTCGGCCACCGCAAGCCGCTCACCTTGACCATATAGGATGGCCGAGGCGCAGTGATTCTCGCCGTTGAGAACAGCGCGGCGCCACGCGCCCAGACGCGGGTCCGGGCGATACAGCACGGGCGGCAGCCGGCCGGTACGCACCGAGGCCAGCATATCACAGACCAGCGCGTCCCGCAGGGCGAGCGAGCTTACCCTTTCTCCAAAATGGGAAAGGATAAGGGCCACAAGATCATCCAACGAGGGAGAGAATCGATACGCGGCCAGCGCCACGCCAAAGTCGTGAAACACTTCAACCGGCGAACCATCGAGTGATTCTGCCAAATCGTTCAGCGTCTGGACGAAACGTCCGCTGTTGTACAGCTTGTCGAGCGCCCGCTCGGTGTCGTGCAGCGACATTAAATCCTCTCGGCTCATCCAGCGGCTGGCGCGCACCTCATAGGGCGCTTCATAGTCAAAGGCATAGCCGTACTCTTCACAACGCTCGCGCAAAACCGAACCATGCAGCAGCTTTAGAAAACCGAGATGCAAGGCGTGCGGCTTGAGCTCGAGCGCCCGGATGAGTCCCTGCTCAAAGGTCTCGCGGGTCTCGAAGGGCAGTCCGGCGATGAGATCGAGGTGAATGCGGATGTTGCCTCCCGAAAGAATGCTCCTGAGATTTTCCTCCGAGCGCTCGGGTTCCGGGCACCGCCTCACGGCCATAAGTGTCGGGCGGTAAAAACTCTGGAGACCGGCCTCCATCTGAAACAGTCCGGGCGGTGCGGTTTTCAGAACCGCCAGCGTGCGCGCATCAAAAAGGCGTGGCTCCACCTCGAAGTGAAAACACACGCCCTCTGGAATTTCTCCGTTTCTGGATTTTTCAATCAAAAAGGAAAACAGCTGGCAGGCGCGATCGGCGTCGGCGTTGAAGGTGCGATCGACCAGCTTGACCGTCTGCACGCCCGAGTTGGCCATGGACAGAAGGGTTTGCTTGGATAGCTCCAAATCGAAAAATCGCAGATCTTCCGACAGACCGGACAGGCAGTAGGTACAGGAAAACGGACAGCCGCGCGAGGTCTCCACATAGGCGATGCGACGGTCGAGCGCGGCAAAATAGTCGGGCGTGTGGGGTGTCGGCGGGTTTTCAAGCGGCGGCTCGTGCGGGTTGCGCACAATGCCGTCCTCCGACCGGTAACACAGGCCGGGCACACGGGACAGAGAGGAGCCGTCCTGAATCGCCTGCAGATAGAGCGCGAAAGCGCGTTCGCCTTCGCCCACACAAACAGCGTCGACACAGGGCCAATCACGCAGGAAGGCTTCGGCGCGCCACGAAACCTCAGGGCCGCCGACAATGATGTGCAGACTGGGTATCCGCTCTCGCCAGCGCGGCATGAGACGCTGAAGCATCTCCACATTCCAGATGTATACCGAAATCGCCAGCACATCCGGCGCCATGTCCGCCACACGCGCAAACACGGCCTCGTCCGTTTCGTTGATCGTCGCCTCGACGACCTCCACTTCGGCGTTCTTGGGGCCGAAGGCGCGCACACCGGCCGCCAGGCACCACGCCGACAGGGAAGCGTGGACATATTTCGAGCGTACCGAGAGGAGGACGACCCTCACGCTTTGGCCTCGGTCTGTCTGCGCATCGAAAGCCCCAAGCGTTTGCGCGGGACGTCGACCGACAGCACGGTCACGGTCACGATATCACCCACCTTGACCACGTCGGACGGATGACGCACAAACGTATCGGCCAGCTGGGAGATGTGTACCAGCCCGTCCTCGTGTACGCCCACATCGACAAACGCGCCGAAGTCGATGACGTTGCGCACCGTGCCCTGCAATACCATGCCCTCGGAAAGGTCGCTCATCTGCATTACATCGGTGCGCAGCAGCGGGGGCGGCAGCTCGTCACGTGGGTCGCGGCCCGGCCGGATCAGCTCGCCCACCATATCCCGCAGGGTGGGCAGCCCGACGCCGATTTGTTCGGCACAGGCCGCTTCGCCCAGTTCCTTCACCTTTTGCGGCAGCTCGGCAATGCGTCCGGCCGCCACATCCTTCAAGGAAAACCCGCAGAGCGTCAACAGAGCCGAAGCCGCCTTGTACGATTCCGGATGTACCGCGGTATTGTCCAGTACATTTTTGCCGCCCGCGATACGCAAAAATCCGGCGCACTGCTCATAGGCGCGCGCGCCCAGCTTGGGGACCTTCTTCAACTCGCTGCGCGCCGCGAATGTGCCCACCTCGGTTCGGTAGCTAACGATATTTTTGGCCAGTGCGCCCTTGATACCGGAGACATAGGACAAAAGCGCCGGAGAAGCGGTGTTGAGATCAACGCCCACCGCGTTGACGCAGTCCTCCACCACGCCGGTCAGAGTACCATCCAGCCGTTTGGGCGGCATATCGTGCTGATATTGTCCCACGCCGATGGCCTTGGGGTCGATCTTCACCAGCTCGGCCAGCGGATCCTGCAATCGGCGGGCGATGGATACGGCGCTTCTTACCGAGACATCCAACTCCGGGAATTCCTCGGCGGCCAGCGGGGAGGCCGAATAGACCGACGCCCCGGCTTCGCTGACCATCATATAGGACAAAGGCATGGGCATTTCCGCGATCAGCTCGGCTGCGAACATCTCGGTTTCTCGGGACGCCGTCCCGTTGCCGATGGCCAGCGCGGACACACCGTGCTTTTCGATGAGCGGACGCAGCATGGCCTTGGCCTCCTCGACTCTGCGGTGCGGCGGCGCCACATAGATGACGCCGGTGTGCAGCATGGTTCCGGTCTCATCGACGATGGCGAATTTGCAGCCGGTGCGATACCCCGGGTCAAGCCCCAGCACCGCGCGGCCCTTGACCGGCGGCGCGAGCAGCAGCGGCTTCAGATTCTGCCCGAACAGCGCGATGGCGCCCTCACAGGCGTTGGCGGTCAGCTCGGCGCGCGTCTCATGCTCCAAAGAGGGGAACAGAAGACGTGTATATCCGTCGAGCGCCGCGTTCTCCACGAAGTCGGAGGCCGGTGCGCCCTGTTTCAGGAAACTGTCCAACACAAGCGATTGCGCCATGCCCTCCGGCAGAAACAGAGACGCCTTGAGTATTTCCTCGCGTTCGCCCCGGTCGATAGCCAACACCTGATGACCCATCACTTTGGCAATGGGCGCTTTGAAATCATAGTAGAGCCGATAGACGCTGTCGTCCTCGGTGGCGGCGGTCGAAACAAGCACACCTTTGCTGTGGATGAGCGAGCGCATTCGGCCGCGCAGCGCGGCGTCGTTGGCGATGATGTCGGCCACAATGTCGGACGCGCCGTTCAGCGCCTCCTGCGCCGTGGCCACGCCCTTCTCTTCGTCGATATATTCGGCGGCCATGATCAGCGGATCCTCGTCGTCAGGACGCTGCTCCAGAAGGCGCAGCGCCAGCGGCTCCAAACCTTTTTCGCGCGCCACCGAAGCCCTCGTTTTCCGCGTCGGCCGGTAGGGACGGTAGATGTCCTCGATTTCGGCCAGCGTTTTGGCTGCGCCGAGTTTCTCGGAAAGCTCGGGCGTGAGCTTTTCCAATCCGTCGATGGCCGCCCGAACTTCCTCGCGCCGCTTGTCCAGCGAACGCAGATACTCCAGCCGGTCGGCGATTTGGCGCAGCACCTGATCGTCCACCGAACCGGTCAGCTCCTTGCGGTACCGGGCGATGAACGGGATGGTGTTGCCCTCGTCGAGAAGCCGAATGATGTTCTCGATGTGTTCCGCTCTAAGCGAGAATTCCTCCCGCAAAACCTGTACGTAATCTGTGATGATGGTCCCCTCCCGACTTAACCCTTGTTCTGCTTGCCCCAAGTGTCCTTCAGCGCCACGGTGCGGTTGAACACCAAAGCTCCGTCCGACGAATCGGGGTCGACGCAGAAATAACCCTGGCGCATGAACTGGAAGGTGTCTCCCGGCCTGACGTCATGCAGACCGGATTCCAACTTACAGCCGGAAAGCGCGCGCAGGGAATCGGGATTGAGGATATTGGCCAGCGTCTTGCCCTCCGGGATGTCAGACGGGTTTTCCTGCAGAAACAGCCGGTCGTAGAGATTGACGGTCACATCCAGAGCGTCGTGCGCGGCCACCCAGTGGATGGTGCCCTTGACCCTGTGGTGGTCGGGCGCCTCACCGCCGCGCGTGTCCATGGCCACCGTGGCGTGAACGCAGACGACCTTGCCGTCGGCGTCCTTGTCGCACCCTGTGCAGATGACGAGATACGCTCCCTTGAGCCGCACCTCGGCGCCGGGGGAGAGGCGGTGATATTTTCCGGGCGGATTCTCCATGAAGTCCCCGGCCTCGATATACAGTTCCCGGCCAAACGAGACGTTACGGCTGCCCAGTTCGGGCTTTTCCGGATTGATTTCGACCGGAATATCCTCGATTTGTCCCTCGGGGTAGTTGTCCAGCACCAGTCTGACCGGATCCAGAACACACATGGCGCGAGAGGCACTGACATTCAGCTCCTCGCGCACAC
>JAVBPF010000084.1:0-32649 GCA_031549735.1 Oscillospiraceae bacterium | reverse complement strand
AACCAAAAGAATTTCGGACGGAGGAGGAACCGATATGCAACGGACCGGAGCCCAAATCATCGTCGAGCGGTTGTGCGTCCACGGCGTCGACACTGTTTTCGGCTATCCGGGCAACGCGGTTTTGCCTCTGTACGACGAACTGTATCAAAACGCTCACCGCCTGACGCACATCATCACCGCGCACGAACAGGGCGCCGCGCACGCCGCCGACGGGTATGCGCGCGCTTCGGGCAAGGTTGGCGTGGTGATGGCCACCAGCGGCCCGGGCGCGACCAATCTGGTGACCGGCATCGCCAATGCCTATCTGGACAGCGTGCCGATGGTCGCCATCACCGGCAACGTCAGTGTGCCCCTGCTGGGCAAGGACAGCTTCCAGGAGGTGGACATCGCCGGTGTCACGCAGCCGATCGTCAAGCACAGCTTCATGGTGTTGAACATCGCCGAGTTGGAGCACATGCTGGATGAAGCCTTCCGGATTGCGGGCAGCGGCCGCAAGGGCCCGGTACTGATCGATGTGCCCAAGAGCATTCAAACCGATGTTTGTGAAGTGCTCGGGCGCAAACCGGCGCCGGAGGCTGTTCCGCTGTCGCTTCCCAACCTGGATCGGGCGCTGGAGGCGCTGCGCCACAGCAAACGCCCCTATATTTACGCGGGCGGCGGCGTCATTGCCGGCGGCGCCGAGGAGCAGCTCGTATCCCTTTCCGAACGCCTGAACGCGCCGGTGGGGCTCAGTCTAATGGGGCTGACGGCCATGAACAGCGACCACCCGCTCAATCTTGGATTGAGCGGGATGCACGGGTTCCACGCCGCCACCGCCGCGCAAGCCGAGTGCGACGTGATGCTGGCGCTGGGCGTTCGTTTCTCCGAACGGGCGGGCGGTTCCGAGGCGTTCGGCGCCGACCGTGTGCTCATTCATTTGGACATCGACCTGTCCGAGATCGGCAAAAACGTCCCGGCGCAGATCTGCCTCTGCGGCGATGTGAAGGAGACGCTCGCCGCACTGCTGGAACAGCTGCCGCCTCAAACCAATGACGAATGGCGCGCGCGCGTGTCTGAGCTTGTTGGCCGGTCGCGCGCGGATCGAAGCGTCAGTATGCCGCGACGGATCATCGAAACGGTGAACGCCGCGTTTGATCCAGACACCGTGGTGGCGACCGACGTCGGTCAGCATCAGATGTGGACGGCGCAGTACTATCGCTTTGCCAAGCCAAGGACGCTGCTCACGTCGGGCGGGCTGGGCGCTATGGGATATGGGCTGGGTGCGGCCATCGGTGGCTGTTTAGCCACCGGCCGACGCACCGTGCTCATCACCAGTGACGGCAGCTTCGGCATGAACCTCAACGAATTGGCCACCGCCGTTACCAATCGGCTTCCGGTCGTGATTGTGGTGCTGAACAACGGGGTGTTGGGTATGGTTCGGCAGTGGCAGCATCTGTTTTTTGAGAAACGATATGCCCAGACGACACTGCATCGTCAAACCGATTTCGTCGCGCTGGCGCGCGCCTTTGGCGCCGACGGCGCCCGTGTGACAAGTCCGGACGAATTGGCCGATGCACTGCGCGCCTTGCCGGAGAACGGTCCGTTTGTCATCGACATTCCGATTGACAGCGACGAGATGGTGTTCCCGATGCACTCATCCGGGGGCGGTGCCAATGAACTGGTGACGGAGGCCGACTGAAATGGAGAAGTTTACGATTGAGCTCATCGTGTCCAATCACCACGGCGTCCTCAACCGCATCACAGGGCTGTACGCGCGCCGTGGCTACAACATTGACAGCCTCAACGTCAACGAGACCGCCAACCCCGAGCTGTCGCGGATGCTGATCGTGTCGCGCGGCGACGCGTACATTCAGACCCAGATGGTGCGTCAGCTCGCCAAGCTCTACGACGTCAAGGAAGTAACGTTGATGTCGACCGTGCATGGGCTGAACGGGCGGTAGGGGAGGCGCAATCTCGTTGATCATAGGGCCTAGGGGTGCTCATCCGGCCGGATAAATCCAATCGGCTACAAAGGGTCTCATGCCTTTTTCGTTAAGGCACGAGACCCTTTTTCAGTTACCTATCCTTTTTTAGATAACTATATTGATTCGCAAGAGATTGGTTTGCGCAAAACAAAGGCGAGTCCTGTGGACAGAAAACCGCACAGGCCGTACCCATATAGGGAGTAGGGCTGAAATCGGGATGATGCCGCCCGCAAACCTTTGATCTCACCGTTTCGGAGACTGTGTGACAACCGGCAAAGCCCGGATGACAGCGCTTTCGCACTGGCAGTCCGCGCACAAAGCAAACCTCGTTTCCTAAGGCGATTCTTTGGTAACTTTCTCATTAGGAGAAAGTTACGTCCTTCGCCGTCCCCCGCGGGGCAACCTTTCTCATCGTCAGGGGACAGTCTCGTCCTCCGTTTCCCGTCAGGGACAGAAAACAGCATCCATATGAATGGATAACCGCGCGTTTGCAAAACTTATTTTCCGCTCTCCAGCCATGCGCGCAGCGGTTCCAGACTCCGCGGCAGGATGCCCTGCATGTGGGCGATGGCCATGCCGAAGTTGGTCATCGGCACCTGCCGAGACGTCGCAGCATGCAGCCTCGACTGAAACGCCCGAGACGGAAGCATACAGCCGCCGCAGTGTACCACCAGACGTACCCCGCTCAAATCGTCGGGGAAATCGCCCCCGCTGGAAAACAGGAAGTTGAGCGCTCGGCCGGTATGCTTGCGCAGCATGTTGGGCAGCTTGACCGAGCCGATGTCGTCGCACTGGCGGTGGTGGGTGCAGCCCTCGCTGATAAGCACCGCGTCGCCGTCGCGCAGGGCGTCGATGGTCTCAACCCCAGCCGCCGTCTGCCGTAGGATCCCCTTGTGCCGCGCAAACAGGATGGAAAACGAGGTCAGCGGGATGTCGGGCGGGGTGACCGCCGCGACCGGCCCAAACGCCTGACTGTCGGTCACCACCAGACGCGGTTTGACCTTAAGCTTTGACAGCGTCTGCGCCAGTCCTTCGGGCTGCGTGACGATGGCCTGTGCGCCGGTGTCCAAAATGTCGCGAATGGTCTGCTGCTGCGGCAAAATGAGCCGTCCCTTGGGCGCCGCGCTGTCGATCGGAACGACCAATACCACCAAATCACCCAATGTGAGCAGGTCGGCGATGATGGGCACGGTCGGGGCATTTTCCGGAACCAGGCCGGCCAGACGCCGCTTCAGCACGTCGATGTTCTCGCCGGTGGCCGCGCTGACCCAAAGCTCGTTGTCGGCGGGGGATGTTCGCGCGGTGACCAGATCGGCTTTGTTGCGTACCACAAGGTGCGCGATTTTTTTGTCCACGAAGGCGTCCAGCAGCCGTCGCTCCGCGTCGCCAAGCGCCACTTCCCCTTCCAGCACCAAAAGCGCGATGTCGGCCTTGTCGAGTGTATTCAGCGACTTTTGCACCCGCTGCTCACCCAGCGCGCCCTCGTCGTCCAGTCCCGCCGTATCCATCAGTACGACCGGGCCGAGCGGGAGCAGCTCCATGGCCTTGAACACCGGGTCGGTGGTGGTGCCGGGCTGCTCGGAGACGATGGACAGGTTTTGTCCGGTCAGTGCGTTGATCAGGCTGGACTTGCCCGCGTTGCGCCGCCCGTAGAGACCGATGTGAATGCGGTTGGCGCTGGGTGTGGCGTTCAGATTTTCACTCATGCAGACTCTCCTCACCGTGGCGTGTTTGTTGACTTTCCCCAATGCTTTGCTAGACATAAATATTGGTTCGCGCGAAAGCGACAGCGAATCCTGTGGAAATTAAGCCGCACGAGGCTTGACAGCTGGCGTGAAGAAAGTCACGTCCTCCGTTTCCCGTCAGTGACAGAATACAACATCAATATGAATGGTTAATAGCGCGTTCACCTAAACTAAAATCGAAAGTCCCGCTGTCCCTGCGCGATCTGTATCAGATTCCGGTTGAGTACCTCTTTGGCTCTAGGGTTGGGCACCTGACCGCGCTCGCGCTCGATCAGGCGTTCGCCCAGCGCCTTGGTCCCGGGCAAGGCATAGTCCTCCAGGTATTCCTTCAGCGTCAGCAGCGAGTTGGGGTGGCAGCAGTTGGCGATCTGTCCGCTCTTGCATAGGCTCATGAACCGGTCGCCGGTACGGCCCTCGCGGTAACAGGCTGTGCAGAAACTGGGGATATAGTCCATGTCCAGCAGCCAGCGGACGACCTCATCCAAAGTACGGTTGTCGCTGACATCGAACTGCGCCGAGTTTTCGTCCTCCGTCTCGGGCACCTCGTAGCCGCCCACACTGGTGCGGCTGCCGCCGCTGAGCTGAGACACACCCAAATGAAGAACGCGCTCACGGGAGGCCTTGCTTTCGCGGGTCGACACGATCATACCGGTGTAGGGCACCGACAGACGAATGACCGCGACGATCTTGGCGAAGGTGTCGTCGTCGATGCCGTTGTCGAAGGCCTCGGGGTCAATGTCGTCGGCACGGCGGATGCGCGGCACGCTGATGGTGTGCGGCCCTACGCCGAACACCGCCTCCAGATGCTCCGCGTGCATCAGCAGTCCCGCCAATTCATAGCGGTACAATCCCAAACCGAACAGCACACCCAACCCGACGTCGTCGATGCCGCCTTGCATGGCGCGGTCCATCGCCTCGGTGTGGTAGTGGTAATTGTGCTTGGGTCCGGTGGGGTGCAGCGCCAGATAGCTCTCCTTATGATAGGTCTCCTGGAACAGGATATAGGTGCCGATGCCGGCGTCCTTCAGCAGGCGATATTCCTCCACCGTGGTGGCTGCGACGTTGACATTGACCCGGCGAATGGCGCCGTTCTTGTGCTTGATGTCATAGATGGTCTTTATGCTCTCAAGAACATATTCGATCGGACTGTTGACGGGGTCTTCGCCCGTTTCCAGCGCCAGTCTTTTATGTCCCATGTCCTGCAGCGCGATGACCTCACGGCGGATCTCGTCCTGTGTCAGCTTCTTGCGCGTGATGCGCTTGTTCTGAAAATGATAGGGGCAGTAGACACAGCCGTTGACGCAGTAGTTTGACAGATAGAGCGGCGCGAACAGAACGATGCGGTTGCCATAAAAGTCTTTTTTGATCTGCTCGGCCAGCCGGAAAATCCGTTCGTTTTGCTCGGAAAGGCCACAATCCAGTAGTACAAGTGCTTCCCGGTGGGAAAGACCTTGACGCTTTCTGGCTTTGTCGATAATGTCATCAATTAAGCGCGCGTCAAGCCGATGGCGCTCGGCGTAGTCCAGCGTCTCCAGAATCTCCCCATGGTGGATAAAGGACTCGGCATAGGGAGATTTGGGGTTGTATTCGGCGGTCTGTGACGATAATGTGTTGGCGTTCATACTCATCTTAATTCCTTCCTTCGCGGGTCAGGTGATTGGAAAACCTTTCCCCTCAGCTTATGGTTGACGTGACGAGGCGGCGTCGCCGCGGTCGGAAACGACCTCTCGGCCGATGGCGGACATCCGCTTGCGAATGGTCTCCACCTCTTTGACCGACGTGCTGTTTTTCCCGTTGTAGAGTTGGTATTTCTCGCGCTGCCCGGGCGGCGTCAGATTGGGCATAATCACGTTGGCGCCGGCCAGAATGCCCCGCTCCCAGCCGTCGTCCGCCACGGTGCCCAGCGCGGTCGTGGCCGGCAGCAGTGCGCCCGGAAGCAGCAGGCGCACGACGGAGATCAAGAACAGGGTCATTTCGGCCGAGCCGGCCGAGTGGTCTTTCAGCGGCGTGTCGCGGTGCGGGATGAACGGGCCCAGCCCTACCATGTCGGGGCGCAGCGTCTGCAAATACAGCAGGTCATGCGCCAGCGTCTCCGCGCTCTGTCCGGGCGAGCCGACCATGAGCCCTGCGCCGACCTGATAGCCCAGTTCCTTCAAATCCGAAAGGCATTGCATCCGCCGCTTAAGCGTCAGAGGCTTCGGGTGGAGTGCGGCGTAGTGCGCTTTGTCGGCGGTTTCATGGCGCAGCAGATACCGGTCGGCGCCGGCCTCGCGCAGCTTCTGATAACTCTCGCGGCTCCGTTCGCCCAGCGAGAGTGTCACGGCGCAGTCGAGCCACCGGTTTTTGATGTCGGTAATCAGCGTACACAGGAGTTCGTCGGTGTACCAGGGATCCTCGCCGCCCTGTAATACGAAAGTGCGCAGCCCGGCCTCATAGCCCTCAGCGCAACACTCCAAAATCTGCTCGGGTGTCAGGCGGTATCGCTGTGCGTTGCGGTTGCTTCGGCGGATCCCGCAATAGAAGCAGTCGTTCTTGCAGTGGCTGCTGATTTCAATCAGACCGCGCAGGAACACCGCGTCGCCATAATGCTCCCGGCAGCGTGCCTGCGCCCGTTCGCGCAGCAGCCCGCCGTCTATTTGCACCCAGTGGGCCGTCAGGGTTCTGAACATCTCGAGCGCAAGGGTTTGACCGCCATACAGCGCTTCCATCTCAACCATCATACGCCGTCAAACCTTGGAGTACACGGTTTTGGCCGACACGTCGGGCAACATGCCCAGCTTGCCGGACAGCGAGCTGATGGTATCCTGCGGGGCGTCCACGACGACACTGATGATGGATAGGCCGCGCTCGCGGTGGGGCAGACCCATCCGGCCGACAATAAACGCGCCGTACTCATGCAGAAGAGCGTTGAGGCGTTCGGCGCTGGCCATGTTTTCGACAATAATGGCGATCACGGCAATCCTTGTTTCCATGACATTCCCTCCAATCAAAAAATGGGCGCGCCCAAAGGCGCACCCATGCACAAGCGGGACAGCGCGCCTTCCGCCTCAGGAAAATCTTCGGCGTCAGAACATCTATCATCTTATTCTAGCACAGGAATGAGAAAAAGGCAACCGTTCTCTGGACAGGGACAGACAGGATTTCGCAGAAAACGAGATTAGGCATTGAACAACGCCGCTGGATTGCGTATAATCAGTGTGGTGAAAAATCGACCGGCGTGGAGCCTGATGAAACAGACCGGTGATCTGGAGATAAAATGGCCGTGACAGGCAGGAGGCATACAATTGAAGCACAACATCATCGTTGACAGCTGCTGCGACATGACGCCGCAGATGAGGGAGACACTGGGCGTTACATCGGTTCCTCTGACCATGCATTTGGGGTCTAAGGAATTTTTGGATGACGACACGCTCAATATGGGCGAGTTTATGAGTCAGATGAAGTCCTGTACCGAGAAGGTGGGCTCGTCCTCGCCGCCGCCGGAACTCTACCGGCGGGCGATTGGCGATTCCGAGACAGCCTATGTGGTGACGCTGTCCAGTCAGCTGTCCGGATCCCACTCCAGCGCCATGATTGGAAAGTCCATGGCCGAGGAAACCGGGGAAAAGGATGTGCATGTGCTGGATTCCAAGAGCGCGTCGGCCGGAGAAACGCTGATCGCGGTCAAGCTGCACCGGTTGCTGACCGAGGGCGGCTCAAAGGAAAAAATCCTGAGCGCCATTAAGCAGTTCATCGACAATATGAAGACCTACTTTGTGTTGGAAAACTATGACAACCTGCAGAAAAACGGACGGTTGGGCAAGATCAAGGGAAAACTGATCCAAATTCTCAACATACGGCTGATTATGGGGGCCGACGGAAACGGGAACATTGCGCTGTACGGCAAGGCCAGGGGCCTACGGCAGATGATTGACCAGTTGCTGCTGCTCATTGAACGGAGCGGGCGCGCTGTGGCCGGGGAGGATCTGGTCATCTCCCACTGCAACAACCCGGAATTTGCCGAGCAGCTGAGCGAGAAGATTAAGAAGCGCTTCGCATTTCGAGATGTCCTTGTTGTGCCCACCGGCGGGATTAGCTCATTGTACGCCGACGATAGAGGTCTTGTGATGGCGTTTTGAGTCATTGATGAATAAAGCGACGCGGCAGCACGGCGCGAAAAGACCGGCGTGATGTTGTGGCGTATTTGTCCAGCGTATCCTCGGCGCCTTTTGGGGCGGGTCACATACCAGACCGATGGAGTGTGATGTCTTGTTTTTTCCATACGGCGACGCGGAGGTCGCGTATTTGGCCAGACGGGACAAGCGTTTGGGCGAGGCTATGGCACGTATCGGCCCGGTCCGCCGCGCCATATCACCCGACGTATTTTCGTCTGTGGTACACAGCATAGTGGGACAGCAGATTTCCACAGCGGCGCAAGTGACCGTTTGGAACCGCTTGACGGCCCGCTTTGGAGCGATAAACGCGTCGGTCATCCATGCGGCAGGCGTGGAGGACCTCCAGTCGACGGGGCTGTCCTATCGCAAGGTGGAGTATATTAAGAGCTTCGCACAGCAAGTATACGAGGGCGAATTTGACGTTGAGTCTCTTCGCGCGGCGAGCGACGAGGAGGTCATAGCGCGGCTGTCCTCGCTCCGGGGCATCGGCGTTTGGACAGCCGAAATGCTGATGACTTTTTGCCTGTGCCGTCCTGATGTACTCAGCTATGGCGACTTGGCGATTCTGCGCGGACTGCGAATGCTGTACCGTCACCGCGACATCGATCGGGTGCGTTTTGAGCGATACCGGAAGAGATACAGCCCCTGCGCGACCGTGGCGGCCCTGTATCTCTGGGCCATCGCCGGCGGGGCGCTGCCCGAGCTGATCGATCCCGCGGCCGCGGGGAAGACGGAAAGAAAGTAAGACAAACGGAAAGGGGAGGAGAGCGGTGAAGGGATGGTGTACCATCGAGTCGCCCGTCGGGACGCTCACGGTGACCGGGTGCGATGAGGCGGTGACCGGCCTGTGGCTGGAAGGGCAGAAGTATTTCGGCTCGACCATGGAGCCAGGGATGACGCCGGTCGAGCTGCCCGTGTTTGACCAACTGCGCGCGTGGCTGGCGCAGTATTTTGCCGGAGGCAAACCGGAGTTCTTGCCCCCGCTCCAACCCGAGGGCACGCCGTTCCGTCAGGCCATCTGGCAGAAAATGCTCGAGATTCCTTACGGGCAGACGACCACCTACCGGGAGCTGACCAAAAGCATGAACGCTCAAAGCGATCACCCGACCTCAGCTCGGGCGGTGGGCGGCGCCGTGGGGCATAACCCCATCTCGATCCTCATTCCCTGCCACCGCGTCGTCGGCGCCGACGGCAGCCTGACCGGATATGCCGGAGGTCTTGAACGGAAAATCCAGCTGCTTCGCCTGGAAGGCGCGGCACTGGAGCCGTTGCAAGGGTGACGCTGAACAAATAAGCAACAACATCACGGCGGCCTCTTTGGTGTCTGTGTACCCGAAAACCCACAGAGGCCGTCGCGAGGCATGGTCCGCGCACAACGACACTATCAACTGAAAGGCCGAAATGACCCAAACGACGGCATAGAAAGAGCCCGCGAAACCGAACGCTCGGTTTCGCGGGCTCTTTCTATGCGTGAAACAACGTTTTCTCCGTGAAGCTACCGCAGCTCGGCCATACGCGTCACCGCCACATAAACGTCTGAGATGGCATACCAGGTGCCGAAGTCGACCGCGCCGGTGATGGGCATCCGGAACACCTGTTGGAAGGTCTCGACGGCCTCCCGGGTCTGCTGGCCGAAAATGCCGTCCACCCGCATCGGCCGAATGGCCGGATAATTATTGGAGATGGTGTTGAGTTGCTGCTGGATGGTACGGACGTCGGGGCCGGTTGAGCCCGCCTGCAGGACCACGCCTCCAAAGGACATCGGTACACCCGCCACCTTTTTGGCCTGCATCAGAAAAATCTCTTGACCGTAGAAATTTCGCAGTATGTTTACCGCGTTGTAGCCCTCCTCCCCCAGCTGTTTGGATCCCCATTGGGTCATCCAGCCCGGGCACTGTACACTACGTCCGTCACAGTACTGTGCCAGCAACGGCTGCCGGATGCCCTCGCGGGTGATGTAGGTGGAAAAAATGCCGTCAACTACATCGGAAATCGACTGAAAGATGTTTCGCCCGTAACTGAAGGCGTGATCGTAGGCTGTGGAGTTGGTGATGGTGAAGTTGTAGCCCTTGCCCCGGTACCATTCGGTAAACACCCGGTTGAGTGTGAACGAGATGATGGCCAGTACGTTGGCGGTGATGGTCGCTTCGGGCCAGGTCGAATAGATTTCGCAGCTGGCCACGTTTTTGATGTAGTCCCGGAACGGCACCCAGTAGTTGGGCGCCGTGGCGTCGCTCGGCACACCCGCGTGTACGATGATGTATTCGGGCACGACCGGCTCTGGCAGCACCACGAGCCCCTGTGGAGGCGGCAGCGGCTTGACCTCCTCCTCGGGCGTCTTGGGCGGGAAGTCCCCCCAAAGCACCGGGTAGGGAATGGTGATGACGTCGATTGTGGTTTCGCCTGAAGGGAGCGGTCTCATACTGGCGTTCTGAAAGGCCGTGCTGTCGGGAAACACCTGCACGCCTTCTACGATGACCGTTTCGAATCCGCTCTGCTCAAACACTACGTCATAGAGCGAGAATGGACGCGGCCGTTCGGGATCCTGCGAAAACTCCACCGGCGGTGTGGGTAAAGAAATCACGTCGGTCTGTCCGGACGCGTCCGTCATCAGTTCCTCGATGGTGTTTTCATTGTTTCCGTGCTCGGTCACACGCACGCGTGTTCCGGGGGCGGGCGCCCCCTTTGAAATCTCGAAGGCCGCGATTTGCAGCCGCCCCTCGCCCGACAGCTCGGTCGGATCATCCTCGAAAATACTCGGTCCAAACCTCATGGCCGTCCCTCCTGACTGACACCTTTCTTAACACAAATATATGCCCAAGAGGGCGGCGCCATGCGAACACACAGCTTACGGCATGACGGGCGCTTTCAGGGCATAGAATGAAGGGGAAAACGTGTCTGAAAAGGATGTGATCCTTTGAGCCAACATGCCGGGAAACACCGACAGCCACCCGCCCGACCGCCGCGCAGCGAGCCGTCTCTGCCCTCCTGGCCCAACCCGCCCCTGCCGCAATATCTGGAGCATTGCCTGTACACCTGTATTTTCCTCTGGATCATCCCCGACGGCTCCTTCTGGTTCTTCCCCACCATGCTGTCGCCGCCCTATCTCTCCGGTTATCGCTGGCGCTATGGCGGCTGGATCCACGTGACATTCAATCTGCGTATTGTAAAAGGGTACTATTAAGTAAGGGCATGGCCGGACGAGACTCTTCGCATTTGAGGTGATGGCATTGGATATCCCCTACCGTCCCGGGCTAATTTTGCCCGGAGACATTCTCCCGCCGGCCGAGACACAGCCCGACCGGTTTGAGGTCATTGTAAAATTTGGCGGCGCGTTCGCCCCCCTTCCGGTGTCCTGGAACGCCGAGGTGGAGATTCTGGATGAGAATTACGCCATCATCACGCTGCCCGCCCAGCACATCCCCGAGTTGTATGACGTGCCGGGCATCCAATACTTGGAGCTTCCCAAGCGGTTGTCATATCTCCTGTCCGAGTCGCTTAGCGACACCTGCGTAACGCCCGTGCAGAATCCGGAACTCTATGGGCTGACCGGCCGAGGCGTTCTGGTGGCCATCATTGATTCGGGACTGGATTACCGACACCCCGACTTTCGCAACGAGGACGGAACGACGCGCATACTCTCCTTTTGGGATCAGACGGCCACCCCGCCCCATCCTCCATCCGGCTTTTACGCGGGCGTGGAATACAGCCGGGACGACATCAACGGGGCGCTCGCCTCTGACAATCCGCTGGAGATTGTTCCGACCGAGGACAATGTGGGACACGGGACGGCCGTCGCCGGGATCGCGGCCGGCAACGGCCGAGCCAGCAACGGAACGGAACGGGGGGTGGCCCCGGAAGCTTCTCTGGTCATTGTTAAGATCGGTTCGCGAGGGCAGGACTCCTTTCCGTTGACAACCGAGCTGATGCGGGCCCTGAAATACGCGCTTGACGTTGCCGTTGAATTCGATATGCCTCTGGTCGTCAATTTGAGTTTTGGCAGCAACAACGGAGCCCATGATGGGCAGTCCCTTTTCGAGACCTACATCAACGACATGGCGCAAAAGTGGAAGATGGTCGTCGTGGTCGCCTCCGGCAACGAGGGTGCGGCCGGACACCATTTTTTCGGGCAAATCGCCACCGGCCAGTCCATGGAGGTCGACTTTTTCACCTCCGCCCGTCTGCCCTACCTCTACCTCACCCTCTGGAAGAGCTTTGCCGACGCGTTTTCCATTGAGATTATTTCGCCCACCGGCATTTCCACCGGCGCCATTCAAGCCGGCACGCCCTTCTCCACCGGCATTGTCAACGGCGTACGCGTTTATTTCTATTACGGCCAGCCCACACACTACGAAAACAGTCAGGAACTCTTCATCCACTTCGAGCCTTTGACCCGATCCATCCCTACCGGGCTCTGGCGCATGATTGTGCGTGGCCTAAGCGTCGTTGACGGGCGCTTCAACATCTGGCTGCCCACCGTGGAGGAGGTCACCACCGGCACCGCCTTTTCCAACCCCACGGCCGACACGACGCTTACCCTGCCGTCGACCAGCTCGCAGGTCATCTCGGTGGGCGGCTACAACGCGCGTGTTTCGGCCATCGCCTCTTTTTCGGGTCGCGGCTATACGCGCAATACCGTCTATGTCAAGCCCGATTTGGTGGCGCCGGCCGTCAACATTCTCACGACGCGCGCGGGCGGCGGGTACGACACCTACACCGGCACCAGCGTGGCCGCGCCCTTTGTCACCGGCGCGGCGGCACTGATGATGCAGTGGGGCATTGTCGACGGCCACGATCCCTTCCTGTACGGGGAGCGGGTCAAAGCCTTTTTACAACGCGGCGCCCGCCGCGACGCCAATCAAACCTATCCCAACCCGCAGTGGGGTTTTGGGCGGCTCTGCCTGCGCACAACCATGGATACCCTGATCATATTCAGGCGCCCAACCGTCAGGGGATAGCATCTATGCGGCAACAACCAGGAGGTGACCGCCATGAATCCCAATCCGCTCGAGCGGCTTCCGCCCGAGCATCTCTCGATGGATGCCTTCATACAGCTTCCGGACACGGTTGAGTTCACCGTGTCAGACACGCACGCGCTTCGCGACCGAATTGGAAACCGAGCGGATATCCGCCTCGGCCCCACACTGCTGGACGGACAGAGCGTCGTATACGCCTCGGAGGATACCATCCCCGAACTGCTGGCCATCTTAAAACCCTTCACCGTTGTGCTGTCCAACGCCATCGTGCTCGGACTGGACGCCGCTTCGGCGCTGGACGCGGCCGGGATTGCTCAGGCTCAAAATCAGCTCTTGCTTCCCCTCAATGGCGAGGGTGTACTGGTGGGCATCATCGACACCGGCATCGACTATATGCTGGATGCCTTCTGCCGGGATGACGGTACCACGCGCATCACATCGCTGTGGGATCAGACCATCGAGGGCGGTCAGCCGCCCTCCGACTATGCCTTCGGTTCGGAGTACACGGCACAGCAGATCGACAGGGCGCGCGCCTCTGCCTATCCCCAAACCATTGTGCCTTCACAGGATTTGAGCGGACACGGCACCTTCGTTGCCTCGGTCGCCGCCGGGCGCGTCCTCAGCACGCCCATCGGCGCGGCGCCCAACGCCGAACTGATCGTTGTCAAGCTCAGGCAAGCCCGCCCCTATTACCGGGAAAAGTACTGCGTCCCGCCCGACCAAAACCAGGCCTACAGCTCGGTCGATCTGATACTGGGCATTGACTATTGCCTCAGTCGCGCGGCGTCTCTGGGCAAGCCGCTGTCGTTGTGCGTCACGCTGGGCACCAATCTGGATGGACACGACGGTTTTGGTGTCCTGGAAGAATACCTTACTTATACGGCCGCCCGACCGGGTGTCTGCGTTACCGCCGCCGCCGGACAGGAAAGCCAGACCGGACACCACACACAGGGTACCATTACGGCGCAGGGAGACTCCCGGAACGTTCCGTTTCAGGTCGGCGAGAAAGCGGGCGACCTCTATCTGGCGCTTTGGAATACCGCCTCCGACCGGTTCTCGGTGTCCCTGACCTCGCCGGGCGGCGCGCGTGTCGGACGTTTTGCCGCCAAGCCCGACACCACCTATAAGGCCGATCTGCCGCGGGAGGGCGCGCGCGTCGAAGTGGAATATTCCTTTCCGCTGCAAGGCGGAGGTATGCAGCGCACTGCCATGCGGATTCTCCGCGCCACACCCGGACTGTGGACCATCCACATTCACGGCGACATTGTGCAAAACGGAGGCTATCACATCTGGCTGCCGATGACCGGCTTTGTCGATCCTTCAGTTTCCTTTGTCGAGCCCGACCCCAACTACACCATTCTGGTTCCGGCCACGGCCATGGGCGTCATCACGGTCGGCATCAGCAACGCCCTTACCGGCACGCCGTACACCGCCTCTTCCTGGGGTCCGACACGTCTGCCACTTCTCGCGCCCGATCTGGTGGCGCCCGGTGTTAACGTGGCCGGCCTGTTTTCCCATGGGAAGGGCCTCATGACCGGAAGCTGCGTGTCGTCCGCTCTTGTGGCCGGTTCAGCCGCTCTGATGCTTCAATGGGGCGTTGTGGAAAAAAACGTACCGTTTATGAATACGCACATCATCCTGCCCTTTTTCGCGCAGGGGTGCGAACGTCTGCCGAATGTCCAGTATCCAAACGCCCAGTCGGGTTATGGCATGTTCAATCTGCACAGATCGTTCACCCAGATGCTGGATGCCTACAGTGGTTCCTGACAACAAACGATCCCGTAATAGTGCGCGGACGAAACCGGAATGATCCCGATTTCGTCCGCGCATGATTTTGTCTGCTTTGCTTATAATAAAACGAAGAGCCGAGCAGGTCGTCAGGGAGTACAGTGAACGTAGCGGGAAGGAAACCAGCGGCCTGCGCCCAAGCCGCGTTTCCGCGCACGCAGAGTGAGCAGTGCGACCGACCGCCGACCGTCGCGAGGCTTGACAGAAACGAAGAGCCTCGTCGACGCGCAGGGGAAATAAGGCCACGCCGCACCCGGAAAACAGGGCAAGTCGTCTCACGGAAGACTTGGCGGCATTTCCGGAAGGCGTTAGACTTATTTCAGTGGCCGAGCGGCGCGCTCGAGGCTTGACATCGAAGAGCCTCGTCCGGGCATAGGGGAAATAAAAAATCGCAGGGGCGGCTAAACCAAGGAAACGGCTCTTACGCAACCGTTTTCTGTTTAGGCACACCGGAGAGGGCCTATTTCCCCGGCCATGGCCGGCGCTCGAGGCTTGATATCGAAGAGCCTCGTCGACGCGCAGGGGAATCCCCCCGAAAGGAGACTCGCCATGACACGAAGACGCGCCATACACAAGCCGGATCATTCGGACAAGCCACCGGAACCGCTCCCCGTCATCCCGGAGGAGGCGGCTTTATCGATCTCTCTGGACGAGAACATCGCGCTTATCAAGTCGCTTTTTGCCGACGACGACACAGTTCGTTATCGGGAAATCTCGTCGGGCGGCAATATGCCGCTCCGTTTCTGTGTCATTTTTTGTGACGGACTGGTCAATTCTATGGTGATGAACGAGCATGTCATCGAGCCGATTCTGGACGCTTGTGATCTCATGTTCGAGCCCTCTCTGGCGGACTCAATTTCCTCCCGTCTGGTCACGGTCAACAGCGCCACGAAAACGAGGGATCTGACCAAGGTGGTCGAGTCGGTCACTTACGGCGACGCCCTGTTGCTGGCCGAGGGTATTGACGAGGCATTGACACTGGACACCAAAGGCTTTGAGACTCGCTCCAACACCGAGCCGGCAAGTGAAAAGATCCTTTCGGGCCCGCGCGAGGGCTTTTCCGAGGCCATTCTGAAGAATTTGGCGTTGTTGCATCGGCGTCTGCGCACCAACGACCTCAAAATGAAGTTTTCCCCGGTCGGCACACGCACCAAAACACAAATTTGCCTATGCTATCTCGACAGTCTGGTCAACAAAACGGTTCTGCAGGCGCTGGAGGACCGACTGAAAGTCATCCAAATTGACGGGGTGCTGGATACAAACTACCTCTATGAGCTGACCTCCGACGCGCCGCTGTCCCCCTTCCGCACCATGGGGCAAACCGAGCGGCCCGATGTGGTGGCCTCCAAGCTGCTTGAGGGGCGCGTGGCGCTCTTTGTCGACGGCAGTCCGGTCGCGCTGACCGCGCCCTATCTGTTTATTGAAAACTTTCAGTCCAATGAGGACTACTACCAGCACTATTATTACACATCGTTTTCACGGTGGCTGCGCATTCTGGCCTTTTTCCTCACCATTGCCGCCCCGGCGCTGTCCATTGCCGTGGTGGGTTATCACCACGAGATGATCCCGGCCTCGATGATGGTCAACATGGCCGCCGCGCGCCAAAACGTCCCGCTTCCGGCGGCACTGGAGGCGTTCATTATGTTGGTGGTGTTCGACCTGCTGCGCGAGACCGGCATCCGTATGCCTACCGGCGTAGGACAGGCCCTGAGTATCGTGGGGTCGCTGGTCATCGGGCAGGCCGCCGTCGAGGCCAAGCTGGTGGCCGCGCCGATGATTATCATGGTGGCCGTCACCGGCATCACCAGCCTGCTGGTGCCGCGCATGAACGCGGCGGTGTTGGTGTTGCGTTTCGCGCTGCTGGCGCTGGCCGCCTGTATGGGCTTTTTCGGGCTGATGATCGGACTTTCATTGCTGCTGATACACGTGCTGGGACTTTCGTCCTGCGGCGTGTGGCAGTGTGATCCGTCCAGCCGATTGGCGCCGCAGGATATGAAGGACATCTTTGTCCGCGCGCCGTGGAAGCGAATGCTGATACGCCCTTCGGCGCTCTCATTCAATCGGACGAGACAGGTCAGAGCGGAGGACGGCGACGATGAATAAGCACAAGCTTGTCCGTCACATCGCCCGTCTGCTTTGCGTGTGCCTTCTCTGCCTCTGCCTGTCGGGCTGTTGGAGCTATCGGGGCATCGAGGAAATCGCCATTGTGGCGGGTCTGGCTGTCGATGAAAGCGACAAGGAGGACGCCCGGTACCTCGTCACCTTTGAAATGGTCGACATGAACGTGTCGGTCAAGGACAACGAGACCAAGTCGGTTCTGGTCGAAGGCGAAGGGCAGACCATCTACGACGCCTTGGGCGCGGCGCAGAAGAAGCTGACCGACCGGCTGTTTTACGGCAACATGCAGCTGCTGGTCATTAGCCACAAGCTGGCCGAAAGCGAGGGCGTCACCGGCATCCTGGACAGCTTCTTCCGCAACATCGAGGTGCGCGAAACGATCAGCGTCATTGTTTCCGGGGAGGACACGGCCGCCCAAATCATCACCCCGCCCGAGGGCGCTTCCAAGATCGTCTCCAATGAAATCAAGAAGAAGCTTGAAACCGAGAAAAAGACGTCCGACTTTCTGGATGTCAATATTTTTGAGGCGGTCGGCGTGTTGAAGCAAAACGACCTTCGGCTGGTGCTACCGGAATACCGCATGACCGGCGAGGAGGAAAAGCAGGAACCCGAAATCGGCAGCCTCGCGCTGTTCACCGGAGACCGGCTGACCGAACGGCTGGAGGAGGACGAGCTGCGCCCCTATCTGTTTGCCGTCGACGCCATCCGGGGCGGGCCGTTTGTTTTTTCCGCCGTGGAAGGTGAAAGCCCTGACATTACCCTGACCGTCTCCAAAAGCAAAACGCGCAAGTCCTTTGATAATACGGACGGGCGTCTGACGCTCCGGCTGGACATTCAAACCTCGGCGACGCTGAGCGAGGGCGAGGAAGGGTATGCCGAACCGGACAAGCTCAAACAATTGGGCAAACGCGCTTCCGACGTTCTGAAACGGGAAGTGGAGGCCGTCGTCCGACGCCAGCAAACCGGAGCGGCGCTGGATGTGTTCGGCTTCGAGGCCATGCTCCGCCGGGAGAAGCTTTCCCTGTGGAGGGAACTCAAGGACGACTGGCCGGCCGTGTTCCGGGAAGCCGACGTTGTGGTGGAGGCCGAGGTCACGGTGGTCAGCACGGGCTTTATCAAGTGACAGGTTTTCTGCGTTTGGGGCGCAAAGTTCGGAAGTGAGGCGTTTGCCGTGATCGTTGTGATGCTGGTTCTGGTTTTCGCGCTGGCCCTGTGGCTGGAGGGCATCCCACTGCTGCGCGCGCATCGTCTGCGCGAGGGTGTCCTGTACACGGTGCTGTTGATCGCAGGGTTTTCCGTGTTGCTGCTCACCGCGCTGGGCGTCACCATCCCCAGCCCGGCCGAGCCGTTAAGCTCGGCCATGCGGCAGTGGGTCGTTCGATAACTCCTTGAAAAACTGCGTTTTTCAAGGAAAAGGCCTCGGCCTGCGGGTCTCGCAGAGAAAACCTTTCAGAAAGTGAATTCCCGAAAGGTTTGACTTCATTTCTTTTGCCAAAACCGGTGGAGCCTAGCCACTGCGGCGGCTAGGCTCCACGCGATCTTGGCAAAAGGGCGAGGGACGCGGAGGGCTTCGGTCAGCGGTGTTCCTATGGACTCAACCGGCACGCATGATTCCACCCGAGAATTGGCCGCGAAGGAGGGGTTTCGTGTCCCACGAACGCTTAACCGGGCGTCATATCACGGCGCTGTATGCCGTCTTTGTACTGGGCAACAGCGTACTCATCGGGACGACGGGCGAAGTCGGGCAGGACGGCTGGATGTCCATTCTGCTGGCGCTTGTCTGCGCGCTCCCACTCACCCTCCTCTATGGGCGGTTGGTGCGGCTCCATCCGAACCGCGGCTTGTTCGAGCTCATGACACTCTCGTTCGGACGCGTTGCGGGCGGTATCCTCATGGCGCTGATGACGCTCTACGCCGTCCACGTGGCGGCCATGACGACACACAGCCTCACTGCCTTCCTCACCATCACCTCATTGCCCGAGACCCCGGCCATCGCCATGGCGCTGTTCATGTTTGTGGTGGTCTTCTATCTCGCGCGCAAGGGCGTCTCCCTGTTAGGACGCTGGTCGGGCATTGTATTGGCCGTGTCGGCTGTCCTCATCGTCCTGATCGTTCTGTTCGCGCTGAAATCGATGGACGTGACGCAGATCGCGCCGGTCGGTGAACACGACGCCAGCGCCGTCGGACTGGGCGCGCTGACAACGCTGACTTTTCCGTTCGGCGAGATCGTTCTGCTTCTGGCTCTGGCCGGAGGACTATCCGGTGTCCAGCGCCCCGGCGCGCGCATGGCGGGCGGCGTGCTGATCGGCGGCGGGTTTTTGCTGCTGCTGTTTTTCCTCAACCTCTTTGTGCTGGGCGACCATACGATGGGTTCGGTTTATTTTCCAACCTACAACGCCGCGCGTATCATCAGCGCCGGTCATTTTTTGGAGCGCATTGAGACGCTGATCGCGGTCAGCTTCCTGCTGACCGGGCTGACCAAGATCACCGTCTGCCTGGTCGCCGCGACACGCGGATTGTCCCGGCTATTTCTGGTGGCCGATGACAAGGCGCTTCTGCTTCCGGTGGCTCTGGCCATCGTCGCGCTCAGCGCGATTCTGTACCCAAACGTGGTGGAGATGTTCGCTTTTTTCGAGGTCTATCGACTGTATGCGCTCCTGTTTCAGGCCGTGCTGCCTGTTTTACTTTGGATTGTCTGCGAGGTTCGGGCGAAAAAGAGGGGGACGCCCAAATTGCCGGGCTAGGTAAGCGGGTTCGCGAAAAGCGAGCCTGCGGGTGTGGGCATTCGAAGCTTACTCAAACGCAGCAAGGCCCCGAAAACCGGAAATCGGTTTTCGGGGCCTTTGGACAATCAATTTCATTTTTCGGCCGCGATCATCATGGCGACCAGATCCTGACGGGAGATGCCCAGGCGGTGCGCCTCCTCCAGAAGAGGGGTCAAATACTGGGGGCGGAAGTCGTCCCGCCGCCGCTCCATGATTTTTTCACGCGCGCCGGGCGACACGAACAGGCCGATGCCGCGCTTTTTATAGAGCACACCCTCGGCCGTCAGCTGCGCCACTCCCTTGGCCGCCGTGGCCGGGTTGATCTGATAATACTCGGCGTATCGGTTGGTGGAGGGCACCATTTCGTCCTCACGGATGAGCCCCGAGAGGATGTCGTTTTCCAGCGCGATCTTCACGTGCGCGTACAACTTTTCTTCCGGCAAAAGGGTCACCTCCGTCGCAAAACTACAGCTCCGCGCCCATCAGCGTGAGCAGTACCGCCTTTTGCGCGTGCATCCGGTTTTCGGCCTCGTCGAAGATGATGTCGGCGTAGCGCTCAAACACCTCGTCGGTGATCTCCTCGCCCCGGTGCGCGGGCAGGCAATGCAATACGATGGCCTCGGCGTTCATGGTTTCAATCAGTTTGTCGTTGATCTGGTAGCCCGCAAAAACGGCCTTGCGCTGCTCGGCCTCCTGCTCCTGCCCCATGCTGGCCCACACGTCGGTGATGGCCACGTCGCAGCCCTGCGCGGCCTCCATCGGATCCCGCACCAGCGCGAAAGCGTCGCCATAGCTTCGGGCGAAGGCCAGCGCCTGCTCGTCGGGTTCGTAGCCGGACGGCGTGGCGACACGGATGCTCATCCCGGCGGACAGCGCGCCGACGATGAGCGAGTTGGCCATGTTGTTGCCGTCGCCAATGTAGCAGGCGGTCAAGCCTTCCAGATGTCCGAACCGCTCTTGCACGGTGAGCAAGTCGGCCAGCACCTGGCAGGGATGGGCATAGTCGGTCAGACCGTTGATGACCGGGATGGACGCGTACTCGGCCAGTTCCTCCACCTCGGCCTGGGCAAAGGTGCGGATCATAAGGCAGTCCAGATAGCGCGACAACACGCGCGCCGTGTCCTTAATCGGCTCGCCCCGGCCCAGCTGGAGATCCTGTCCCGAAAGAAACAGCGCGTGTCCGCCCAATCCCACCATACCGGCCTCAAATGAGACGCGGGTGCGGGTGCTGGACTTGCGGAAAATCATGCCCAACGTCTTGCCGGAAAGCGCTTTCTCATAGGCGGCACGATCCTTTTTCACATAGGCGGCCAGCATCAGCAGCGTGTTCAACTCGGTGTGGGAGAGGTCGGCCATTTTGAGTAAATCTTTTTTCATGCCGCGGCATCCTTCCAAAAGACTGCGGGCGGCGGCGCCGCTTTCAGTCGTTTTCAATCGATCATATGTGAATCTTATGGTCTGGGTTGGAAAATGTCAAGAGTGAGTCCTGTGAAAAAAGCATGCACGAGTTGTCTCCGCATAGGGACTGGGGTGAGGACGACAATCAGACCGTGCCCAACGTCCACTCGAAGATGTCCAGACCGGCGGCCAGATCCTCTTTGGAGATGGTAAGTGGCGGCAGGAAGCGCAGCGCGTCGGCCCCGGCGGTCAGAACGACTAGTCCGGCGTCCAGCAGCTTTTGCGCCAGTTCACGCGGGGGCTGCCGTACCGTAACGCCCAGCATCAACCCCATGCCCCGGGCTTTCAGACCGTACGGCATGGCGGCGATGCGCTCGCGGATAACCTGCCCCTTTTCCGAAACCTGCGGCAGCGCATCTTGCAGAATGTCCAGCGTGGCCAAGGCGGCGGCGCAGCAGACCGCTCCGCCGCCAAAGGTGGTGGCGTGGTCGCCCGGCTGCAATACGTCGCGCGCTTTCGGCCCGGTCAAGAAACCGCCGAAGGGCAGACCGCCCGCGATGCCCTTGGCAAAGGTCACCACGTCGGGCGAGAGACCCAGACCCTGATGGGCAAACCATGTGCCCGTCCGGCCGAGGCCGGTCTGCACCTCGTCGCAGATGAGCAGCCAGTCCCGCTCGCGGCAGAGCGCCTCGACCGATTTCAGATAGACGGGATCAAGCGGCAGCACGCCGCCTTCGCCCTGCACCGGCTCGAGCATGACGGCGCAGATGTCGCCACTCATGGCCTCCAGCGCCGCGAGATCGCCGGCGGGCACATGAACGAAGCCCTCGGTCAACGGCTGGAACTGCTTGTGGAACACATCCTGCCCGGTGGCGGCCAGCGTGGTCAGCGTCCGTCCATGGAAGGAAGAGACCAATGTGACGATGGTGTGCCGCCCGTCGCCGTACTTTTGATGAGAATATTTGCGCGCCACCTTGACCGCGCCTTCGTTGGCCTCGGCGCCCGAGTTGGAGAAAAACACGCCGGAAAGCCCCGACAGCGCGCACAGCCTCTCGGCCAGCAGCGCGCCCGGCTCGTGATAATACAGATTGGAAGTGTGGACAAGCTGCCCCAATTGCGCGGTGACGGCGGACAACCAGACCGGGTGTGCGTATCCGACGCTGTTGACGCCGATACCGCTGGCAAAGTCGATGTACTTTTTGCCTTCACTGTCAAACAGATGGCTACCCTCGCCGCGCGCAAAGGACACCGGATACCGCGCGTAGGTTGGCAGTACATGCTGAGCGTATGTGTCTTGAATTTGAGTAAAGTTCATCAGTCGCTCTCCTCGGTAGAGGGCTTTGGAACGAAGGTGTATCCCCTCGTCCAAACCTCTCGCATTCCTTGCGTTTCGCAGGCGAATTCACTTCGCCGAAGAAACGTTTATTGAATCATTATTTTGCGAAAACTTGTTTTCGCAAAATTAAATAAACATCGTCCCCACGCCCTCATCCGAGAACAGCTCGACCAGAATGGCGTGCGGCATGCGGCCGTCCAGAATGTGCGACCGCTCGACACCGCCTCTCACGGCGTCGACGCAGCATTGAATCTTCGGGATCATACCGCCCGAAACAATGCCGCTTTCCAACAGGGCGGAGAGCTCGTCGCAGCGCACCTCGGTGATGAGCGAGTCCTCGTGGCCCGGTTCGCGCAGGAGTCCGCGTACATCGGTCAGCGAGATGAGCTTTTCGGCTTTCAGCGCGACGGCCAGCTGTGCTGCCGCCGTATCGGCGTTGACGTTGTAAGCCGTCTTGGCATCGGCGCTTTGCGCGACGGTCGACACCAGCGGGATGTAGCCGTTGTCAAGCGCCATAATGATGGGGGAGGGGTCGACCGATACGATTTCCCCGACCAGATCGCTGCGTCCGTCAATTTTTTCGGCGACCAGCAGACCGCCGTCCAAGCCGGACAGCGAGAGCGCTTTGCCGCCCAATTCGGCCATCAGGCGCGCCAGATCCTTACCCACCTTGCCGCACAAGACCATCTGCACGGCGTCCATGGTCTCGGCATCGGTGTAGCGCAGACCGTCGATGAAGGCGGGCAGCTTGCCCGTCTTGCGGAGCAGCTCGTCAATTTCCGGCCCGCCGCCGTGCACGACCACCACGCGGATGCCCACCAGCGACAACAGCACGATATCGCTGATAACGGCGCGTTTGAGCGCCTCGGTCTGCATGGCGTTGCCGCCGTATTTGACCACAACGGTCTTGCCGAACCAGGTCTGCATATACGGCAGCGCCTGGGAGAGGATATGCGCCTTGTCAAGATTGGAAACCATAGTGTCAATCCCGCTTTCCTATAGGTACATTAACGGTTTGGGCTGGGCACGGACTCGTATCCAATCCCCCGCATACCTTGCGGGATATGATCGGATTCACTTCGACCATATCCCGGATTTTGATATACAAATTTGAAAACAAAGTTTTCAAATTTTAGGTTCTGTAATCCCCGTTGATCTTCACATAATCATAGGTCAAATCGCAGCCGTAGGCCTCGAGGGTAAATTCGCCCTCGCTGAGATCGACCTCAATGGTGACCTCGTCCTCGCTGAGGATTTTCTTGGCCAGCTCCTCGTCGAAGGCCAGCCCCGCGCCATCCCGGCAGACCTCGATGGTTCCGGCGCGGCTGGAAAAGGCGATGGATACATATTCCGGGCGGAAGGGCGCTTTGGCGTAACCCATGGCGCAGAGTACGCGCCCCCAGTTGGCGTCGGCGCCGAACATGGCCGCCTTGACCAGAGAGGAGGAGATGACCGACATGGCCAGCTTTTCGGCCGATTCGTCGCTCCGGGCATTCATGATTTTGCAGGTGATGAGCCGGGACGCGCCCTCGCCGTCGCGCGCGATGGATCGCGCCAGCTGCCGGTTGACTATATCCAACGCCTCGACGAACAGTCGGTAGTTGTCGTCCTTCCACTCGATCTGCACGTTGCCGGCCGTGCCGGACGCCAGGATGGCGGTCATATCGTTGGTCGACGTGTCGCCGTCAACGCTGATGCGGTTGTAGGTGCGGCGCACAGAATCCGCCAGAGCCTCGTGCAGAAGCTCGCTCGTGATGGCGCAGTCGGTGGTCACAAAGGCCAGCATGGTGGCCATGTTGGGGTGGATCATGCCCGAGCCCTTGGCGATGCCGCCGATGGTGACTTGCTTGCCGTCCAGCTCAAAGCGAACGGCGGCCTCCTTGGGCACCGTGTCGGTGGTCATGATGGCGCGCGCGGCGCGGCTCCCGTCGGCGGAGAGTCCCTGTACCAGAGCGGGCAGAGCGGCCTCAATCTTCTCAATGGGCAGCGGCACGCCGATAACGCCGGTCGAATTGACGATGATGTCGGCGGCGGGGATGCGCAGAGCGGAGGCCAGCGCGTCACAGGAGCGCCGCGCATTTTCCAGACCCTGCGGCGCGCAGGCGTTGGCGTTGGCGCTGTTGCAGAGAATGGCGCGTGCCGTGCCGCTTTGCAGATGTTCCATCGTGACATAGAGCGGCGCGGCCTTCACCTTGTTGGTGGTGTAGACGGCGGCGGCGGCGCAGTCGGTGTCGGCCACAATCAGCGCCAAATCCTCTTTTGTGACATTCTTGCGGATACCCGCGTGGATGCCGGACGCTTTGAAGCCCGGTGTGGCGGTAACCCCGCCGTTGATATTTTTCATCAATAGTCCCTCGCATTCCTCGCGTTTCGCAGACGGATTCACTCCGTCGGAGAAACGTCTAAACAATCATTACTTTTGAAAACACGGTTTTCAAAAGTGTGCAAAAAACACTGTACCGCCGCGCCCGAAGCGCCTTTGCCCAGATTGTCCAACCGGGCGACCAGAAGCATTTGCGTGTCGTTGCCGAACACCATCAACTCAGCGTCGTCGGTATCGTTGCAGGCGGTGGCGTCCAACGCGCCCGCGTCGAGCATGTCGTCGCCCATCGACAAAACGCGTACATGTCCGCAGCCGTCATAATGCTCCGCGTACCGCTCCCATACCGCCTGAGCGCCGCCCGCGCGGGTCAGCTGCTCGCGCCACAGCGGCACCGAGACCAGCATGCCCTGCCGGATGTCGCCGACGACCGGCATAAACAGCGGCGGGGCGGTAAGCCCGCAGACCGCCTGCATCTCGGGCAAGTGCTTGTGGCTGAGACCCAGCGCGTACGGGCGGGGAGAGGACAACGCGTCCCCGCGCCGCCGGTCGGTCTCGTACCGCTCGATCATGGCCTTGCCGCCGCCCGAATAGCCGGTAAGAGACGTGCAGGAAAGCCTGGTGTCCCGCGGTAAAAGCCCCGAGGCGATCAGCGGATAGACAAGTAAATTGAAGCCGGTGGCGTGGCAGCCCGGTACGGCGATGCGCTTGGAGCGGGCAACGCGCTCGGCGTGCTCCTTCGACAGCTCGGGCAGACCGTAGACCCAGTCGGGGTGTGTCCGGTGTGCGGTCGAGGCGTCGATGAGCAGCGTGTCCTTCGGCACCCAGGCTGCTGCCTCCTTCGCCTGCGCGTCGGGCAGACAGAAGAACACGGCGTCGGCCTGACACATCGCCTCACGGCGGGCTTTGTCGTTCTTGCGGTTTTCTTCATTCAGGCGGATCAACGTGACATCCGTTTGATTTTTCAGCCGGTTTTCCAGCTGAAGACCGGTGGTGCCCGCCGACCCGTCGATAAATATCTTCATACTCTTTGTCTTTCTGCAATAAAGGTTTTCAGACTCTCAATTTGCGCCGTGACCGCCTCGGGAGCGGGACCGCCGGGCACGTTGCGGTTTTTCACGCAGGTGCGCAGCGTAAGCGCCTCGTACACATCATCGGAAAAATGGTCGGATATGGCGCGGAAATCCTTGAGCGTCAGCGTCTCCAGGTTTTCGCCCGTGCGGAGACACATGTGCACCAGCCGCCCGACGATGCCGTATGCCTCGCGGAAGGGCAATCCCTTGCGTACCAGATAGTCGGCGCAGTCGGTGGCGTTGATGAACCCGGCGGCCGCTGCGCGCCGCATTTTGTCGGGGTGGAAGGTGAGCGACGCCAGCATCGGCTCCATGACCATCAGACAGGCCTTGACCGTATCCACCGCGTCGAACACCGGCTCCTTGTCCTCCTGCATATCCTTGTTATAGGCCAGCGGCAGGGCTTTCATAACCGTGAGAAGCGTAACGAGGCTGCCGTAGACCCGGCCGGTTTTGCCGCGCGTCAGCTCGGCCACGTCGGGGTTTTTCTTCTGCGGCATGATACTCGAACCGGTCGAGAAGGCGTCGTCCAGCTCGGCGAAGCCGAATTCCCATGAACACCAGAGAATGATCTCCTCCGATAGACGGGACAGGTGCATCATCAGAATGGACAGATCGGCGCACAGTTCGATGCAAAAATCGCGGTCACTGACGCCGTCAAGGCTGTTCTCGGTGATGCCCGCAAAACCCAGCTCCGAGGCCACGCGCGCCCGGTCGATGTCATAGGTGGTCGAGGCCAGCGCGCCAGAACCGAGCGGACAGTAATCCATGCGGTCAAGGCAATCCTCCAGGCGGGTGACGTCACGCTTGAGCATGGCGCCATACGCCATCAGATAGTGCGCCATTGTGGTGGGCTGCGCACGCTGCATATGCGTATAGCCCGGCATCACCGACAGCAAATGCTGCTCGGCTTTTTGGCATAGCTCGGTCTGGAGTGTCAAAATGAGCGCCTTGATCTCCACAATCTGGTGCTTCAGGTACAGACGCAGGTCGAGCGCCACCTGATCGTTGCGCGAGCGGGCGGTGTGCAGGCGTTTGCCGGCGTCGCCGATGCGCTGTGTGAGCAGCGACTCGATGTTCATATGGATGTCTTCGGCCTCGGCGGTGAACTCCACGCGCCCGGCCTCGATGTCGGCCAGAATGTCGCCCAGCCCGCCGATGATTTTCTCGGCGTCCTCGAGCGGGATGATGCCCTGCGCGCCCAGCATGGCGGCGTGCGCCATCGAGCCCTGTATATCCTCACGGTACAGCCGGGCGTCAAAGTCGATCGAGGAATTGAAATCGTTGACCAAATAATCGGTTTCCTTTTGGAACCGTCCGGCCCAGAGTTTCATACTTGTTCCGTCCTTTCAGGAAACGAAATGGGAATACGAATGATGTTAACCCTTGCGTTTTTGCTCCAGGCAATTGATGATTCATTAAGGCATGGTGATTCGATGTGCATTTTTGCGCACTGACGAGGCGTAAAAACGCAGGAATGCTCTGTGCCTTTCAAGTTTTTGCAACGAAGTCAGGGCGTTAAAAGTCCGGCGAAGCGCCGTGCCGTATGAATCAGCGGTTGCCTAACATGGCGCTGACCTTGCTGGGCAGGCCGAACAGGTTGATGAAGCCCTCGGCGTCCTTTTGATTGTAATCGCTCTCGCCAAACGAGGCCAGCTCTGTGTCGTACAGGGAATACTTCGAGGTCATGCCGGCACCGATGATGTTTCCTTTGTAGAGCTTCAACTTAACTTCGCCGGTGACTGTCTTTTGCGTCTCGTTGACAAAGGCGGTGAGCGCCTCGCGCAGCGGCGTAAACCACTGGCCGTTGTAAACTAGCTCGGCGAAACGGATGGCCAGCATTTCCTTGTAGTGCGCCGTCTCTTTGTCCAGTGTCAGCGACTCGAGCATGCGGTGCGCGGCCATCAGAATGGCGCCGCCCGGCGTCTCGTACACGCCGCGGGACTTCATACCGACCAGCCGGTTCTCGACCATGTCGACGATGCCGACACCATGCGCGCCGCCCAGCTTGTTGAGCGCCTCAAGCAGCACAACGCCGCCCATGACCTTGCCGTCAAGGCTTACCGGAATGCCCTTGT
Source organism: Oscillospiraceae bacterium (assembly GCA_031549735.1). Lineage (GTDB taxonomy): Bacteria > Bacillota > Clostridia > Oscillospirales > UBA929 > JAVBPF01. Next base: position 4,934 of record JAVBPF010000084.1, on the reverse strand, counting down.
CAAACCCGATGGTGATATAGGCCGGGGTGTCGGGCGCTTTTTCGGGCGTGACGCCCATCTCGAGGATTTTGTCATACAGGGGCTCGTTGGCGGGGTCCTCCAGATCGAGACCCTCGTGCGACAGATGCCACAGGTTTTTGTCCTTGGAATAGTTGGTCTCGCGCGTGATGGTGAGTGGAATGTTGCGCGCCTCGGCGTACTCGATCTCATCCTCACGCGAAACCAGATCCCACTCGCGCCAGGGGGCGATGATTTTCATCTGCGGCGCGAAGGCCTTGATGGCCAACTCAAAGCGCACCTGATCGTTGCCCTTGCCGGTGCAGCCGTGGCAGATGGCATCGGCGCCCTCGCGCAGCGCGATCTCGACGATGCGCTTGGCGATGATGGGGCGCGCCATCGAGGTGCCCAGCAGATAGGCCTGCTCATAGACCGCCCCGGCCTGAATGGTGGGAAATACATATTCATCGACAAAAACGTCGCGCAGATCCTCGATGAAGCAGTCGACCGCGCCGGTCTTTTTGGCTTTTTCGATGAGCCCGTCCAGCTCCTGACCCTGTCCCACGTCGGCGGCCACAGCGATGACCTCGCAGCCGTAGTTTTCCTTGAGCCAAGGGATGATGATGGAAGTATCCAGTCCTCCGGAATAGGCCAGAACCGCTTTTTTTACCTGAGACATATTGTGTCATCCTCCTCAACGTCGGTTGTGGTTTTGTATTTGTTAATAGTTATACCACACAATGAATAATTATGCAATAGGGGAGGGGGAGATATTTTGAGAGGGAGAGCCAACAGCAAGCAACCGGAAACGCGCAACAGGCGGCCAACCATAAGCAAAGAGGCGGGGTTGAAACACCCGCACCGTCTATCACCGAGTGGGGATAGACGGCATACATATGGACCCCGTTACCCTGACAGCCTTTGACCTCATCGATTCGGAGGCCGTGTGATAACCGGCAAAGCCTCGTTAACAGCGCGAAAAAACAAGGCAACGCCGTTCCCGGAAAACAGAGTCGGAACGACTCAAAAAACAGGGGTTGGGCGGGTTCACCACTCCTTGCGATTCGGCATAGTCTGAAGAAGAACGCAGGGAGGTTTTTTCATGTCGGTGCAGTATTTTCTGGGCAACAATTCACCTGACGGGTTTTCGTCATACTTTGATGATATGCTGAGAGCGGCGGACATGCGGCGCGTCTGGATTTTGAAAGGCGGGCCGGGCTGCGGCAAGTCCACGCTGATGCGGACAGTGGCCGCGCAAATGGAACAGGCGGGGCACCCTGTCGAGCGGGTATACTGCGGCAGCGACCCCGACTCGCTGGATGCGATCATCCTGCCGAGACAGCGCGCCGCCGTTGTGGACGGCACGGCGCCGCATGTGGTAGAGGCGCAATACCCCGGTGTGGTAGAGGAATATTTGAATCTTGGGGTCTTCCGAGGCCGGGCGGGCCTTGTTGCCAAACGCGACGAGATCGCGCTCAAAATGAATGAAAACAAGGCGTGCTTTGAGCGGGTGACCGGATGCCTGCAGGCGGCCCGCATGCTGCTGGACGACATCCGGTACACCGTGTCCGACCCGCCCGCCCGAGAAAAGATCGCGCGGCGTGTTCGGGGCATCATTGCGCGTGAGATTCGCCCGGGCGAGGGCCTAAAGCGGCGCAATATTTATCTGAGTGGCATCACGCCCCAGGGGGTTGTGGTGCATTGGGATACCGTGAAGAGCTTGTGCGGGCGCGTGTATGAAATTCATGACAATTACGGCATGGCGCATGAATTGCTGTCGCCGCTGCTGACGGCGGCGGTCGAAGCCAAGCAGGAGATATATGCCTGCTACCACCCGATGGGACCGGCCGGACGGCTGGAGCACCTTCTGCTGCCCGGTCTGGATTTAGCGTTCGTCACCAGTACCGATCAGCTCCCATATGACGGGGAGGTTTTCCGCCGCATCCGCCTGGACGCCTGTCTAAACCAGGCCGCCCTGCGCGCACGGCGCACCTGGCTGCGCTTCCTGCGCAAAACGGTGACCGCTTTGACCGAAGACGCGACCGAAACGCTGGCGAGAGCGCTTGCCTGCCACGACGAAATCGAGGGGCTCTACCGCCCGCACATTGACTTTGACAGCGTGACCGAAAAGGCGCAGTCTGTGGCTGATGCGCTGCTGGCCGGGGCGCATTGACCGCACTCACAAAACACAACCCCATCATTTACTTGCGCGCCGGGATTCGGTATAATGAGACGAATCCCGGCTTTATCTGAATAAAGGAGAGACAAGCCTTGATCGAACGCATCTACGCCATCCCGCTGGCCGAGTCGCTGGAACAGCACGATCGGTGCCCGCTGTGCTTTTTGGAAAAGCGCAGCGACGTCAAGATGCGGGAGGATATCCTGGGTATGGCCAAAATGGAGCCCGACATCCGGACGCGCACCAACACGGAGGGCTTTTGCGGCCCGCACCTCGCCGCGCTGTTGGCCGCCGGACAGCGCCAAAGCTTGAGCTTGTTGCTGCAAAGCCTGTTTTGGGAAGTGAAGAACAACCGCGTCGAGCAGCTGCAAAAGCTGGGCGGGCGCTGTTATCTGTGTGCTCGGATTGAGGCGCAGATGGGGCATTTTTATGAGAACTTCGTCTGGCTGTGGAAGCAGGACGAGGACTTCCGGCAAAAGAGCGGCGCGCGTGACGACCTCTGCCTGACGCACTCGGTCAAGCTGCTGGAGACCGGTCGGCGTCTGCTCCCGAAAAAGGAAAGCGCGCGCTTCTCCGCGCACGTTTGGGGCGCGATTGAGGGGCGGATAGACGCCATATCGGAGCACTTGGACGCCTTCTGTCAAAGCATGGACTATCGCAACGCCGAGCGGCCTCTGGATGAGGCGGCCAAAGGTTCCCTTGAGGAAGCGGCGCTGTTTCTGGGAGGAAGAAGCCTGTGAATCGATACTGTGTGCTCGACTTTGAGACGACCGGCCTGGATCCCGAACGGGACGAGGTGGTGGAATATGCCGTCGTTCGTGTGGACGAGTCGGGACTTGGCCTGCATCTGGCGTCTCTGTGCCGTCCCGAACGGCCTATTCCGCTCGCCGCCACCCGGGTACATAACATCACGGACCGGATGGTGCGGTACGCCGAACCGTTTTCGGAGCATCTGCCCGCCCTGCTGAGCTTTCTCGGAGACGATGTTTTTGTGGCGCACAACGTGCCGTTTGATCTGGGCTTTTTGCGGGCCTATTGCCGCCGCATGGGGCTGGCCTATGAGCCGAAAACACTCTGTACACTGCAGCGGGCGCGCAAGTTGTTTCCGTTTCTACCCAGCCGGAGCCTGGACAGCGTCGCCGCGCATTTGAATATCCGCAACCCCGGCGCTCACCGGGCGCTGGATGACGCGCGTACCACCGCGCAGGTGCTGGTGAAAATGCTGGAGCTTGAGAAGAGCCTCGTCGACGCGCAGGAGAAATAAGGCCATGCCGCACGCGACGCTTCTGTGTCAAGCCTCGAGCGCGCCGCGCGGGCGGTGAAATAAGCCATCTCCGATCCGTAGAAACAGGAACCGGTTTGCGTAAGAGCCGATCCCTTGGTTTCTCCGGCTCTGCGATTTCTTATTTCACCTGCGCGTCGACTCGGCTCTTCTTTTGCATAAAACGCTTCCGATTTGCCAACCTATGGGTAGCAATGAGGAGGCGTTTTTATGTCCGGAACGCGTGTGGGGCAGGGCACTCTGGTATTTGGAAATCCGCCCGGGATTCTGGGTACGGCCAGCATCGTCGGCCAAAAAGAGGGCGAAGGGCCGCTGAAGGATACCTTCGACTATGTGGAGCGGGATACGACCTTCGGGGAAAAGACGTGGGAAAAGGCCGAGAGCCGCATGCAGCGCGACACGCTGCAGCGGGCCTCCGACAAGGCCGGGATTGCTCCCGAAGGGCTGGACATGATTTTGGCCGGGGACCTGCTCAATCAGTGCATCGGGTCAACGTTCGGTCTGCGCGAATATAACCGGCCGTTTATCGGTTTGTACGGCGCCTGCTCAACCATGGCCGAGAGCCTGATGCTGGCGGCTATGGCCATCGACGGGGGCTACGCCCGTACGGCCGCGGCACTGACCTCGTCGCACTTCTGCTCGTCCGAACGGCAGTACCGGTTTCCGCTGGAATACGGCGCGCAGCGTGTGCCGACGGCGCAATGGACGGTGACCGGCGCGGGCGCGGCCATTCTCAGCGCGGCGTCCCAGCCAGGAGTGCGTGTGACCAGAGCGACGGCGGGTAAAATCGTTGATTATGGCATCAAGGAGGCCGGACACATGGGCGCGGCGATGGCGCCGGCCGCGTTCGACACGCTTCGAACCTTCTTTGAGGATACGGGCACAACCCCCGAGCACTACGACCTGATCGCCACCGGTGACCTCGGCGCGGTGGGCTCGCAGCTGCTGTGCGACCTGCTTTCCGATGAAGGCGTGTCGCTGGGCGCGCGGTATATGGATTGCGGCGCTGAAATCTTTGATCGCAACAACCAGGACGTACAGTCGGGTGGGTCGGGCTGTGGATGCGGCGCGGTGGTGCTGTGCGGCAAAATATACAATGAGATGATGAAGAGGGTACACAGGCGGGTGCTGTTCTGCGGCACCGGTGCGTTGTTGTCGCCGATTTCAACGCTGCAGGGCGAGAGCATCCCGTCCATTTGTCATCTGGTTGAACTGTGCCGCGATTGAAGAGCCGAGTCGACGCGCAAGTGAAATAAGACCACGCCGCACCCGGAAAACAGGACGGGTCGTCTAACGCGAGACCCGGCGGCATTTCCGGAAGGCGTAAGGCTTATTTCACTGTCCGCGCGGCGCGCACGAGGCATGACACGGAAGAGCCGAGTCGACGCGCAAAACAAACGGCAGTGTAAAGTAAAGATGAAAGATTAGCGCCATCAGCCGAAGGTTTCTTTCACGCGACGAGCGGAAACTCCCGTT
>JAVBPF010000047.1:0-9083 GCA_031549735.1 Oscillospiraceae bacterium | reverse complement strand
AGACGACAATTGGATGACGCGCGGCGCGCCGCGGGTGGTTGGCCCGCCGGTATCAAACGCCCCCGGGGTGCCCGTCTAGCCAAAGCCCCCCCCCGCGGGCAGACAAAGGGGGGGCGCGCTCTGCAACGCGCGCACCCCTTCGATACCATCGCTGTTACCCCTGCTTCCGGGCCGTGGCTACATAAGACGAGTTGTTGACCTTCTCCCAGGTGACGTCCATAAAATACCGCGCCAGCAGCGTCCTGATTTCCGGCTCGGTATACATGTGCACATCCCCGGTGTGCCCCACCTTGAACGCCATGTTCATCACCCCGCGCGACAGCATCGGCTGCCAACAGTCGCCCAGGATGAACATGCCATCGGGCTTCAGCACACGCTTAATCTCTTGGAGCGCGTTTTCCGGAGAGGGGTAGTGATGAAACGAGTCGTTGCAGCACACTACATCGAAGGCACCGTCTGTAAAGGGCATGTGTTCGGCATCGCCCAGGACAAGCGTCGCGCGCCCCATAAGACGTTTCCTCGCTCTATCAATCATATTCTCGGCGATGTCCAGGCCTGCCGCCTGTATTCCTTTGAAGCGCTCCAGCACCTGCTCCAGGAGCGCACCGGTTCCGCACCCTACATCCAAGATCGACGCTAGACGGACGTCTGTCAGTCTCTCCAAAATCTCCGGATACAGCGCGCGGGCATGCTGGCCGGACCGGTCGTGATCATAGGTGGCCGCCTGTCGGTTGAAGGCTTCTTTGGACTTTTCCTTCGCGTTATGCATCACATCATCTCCCTGCATCAGGATAGCACAGGCATGGTATCCGGTCAATGCATAAACGAAGCCCGGCGCGCGTTCACACGGCGAAGGCGCGCAAACGTGAGGATGCTCCTCGAAGCTCTGTGTGCTGCGATAAGTGGCAGAATCTCTACCTCCGCTCCCCTTCAATCCCGCGTCGACATCAATAAAGGAGTGTTCATCATGTTTCGAGAAATGCGCCGCAAAAATCAGCTGCTGTCAGACGAGGACAGCCTGGCGGTATTGTGCCGCTGTACCTCCGGTGTGCTGGCTGTGTCCGGTGACGGGGGTTACCCCTATGCCGTACCGCTGAGCTATGTCCACAGCAACGGCCGCCTATACTTCCACTGCGCCACGACCGGCCACAAACTGGACGCCATCGCGCGGCAGCCCAAGGTCTCTTTTTGCGTCATCGATCAGGACGTCGTTGCGCCGGCGGAATACTCAACTCGCTATCGCAGCGTCATTGTCTTCGGCACGGCACGCGTCCTGCAGAATGAGGAGGAGATCAGGCGCGCGCTTGAGCTTCTGTCGTCGAAGTATTTTCCAAACGACCGAGAGGGCAGCCAAAGAGAAATCGACGCGCAGATAAGCCGGCTATGTGTGATTGAGTTCACCATCGAGCATTTGACCGGAAAAGAGGCCAAAGAGCTGGTGGCAGAGACTCGGCAGTCGTAGGAGTTGGACGGTTCATGATTCAAAAAACTGCGGGGGCAGAATCAATCTGTCCCCGCAGTTTTAAGAGCAAAGAAAGGGAAACAACACAGCCTCTGTGCAGCGATGTGCAAATCGCCTACTGCGTGCTCTCTTCATACGGCCCGACAATGCGTCGCTGCATCGGCCCGTTGACACATACACATACGGCCAACTGCGTAAAAGAAAACATAAAGAACACCAATACGATAATCGAAAACGGGAAAAACGCAACCGAGAGAAAACCAGACACGGCCATGACCGCAATGAGCACCAAATCGGCTTTCCATTCGCTCAGCATAAGGATAAGCGAGTTTTTGGCGATATGGCGGTTCCTCAAATCCAAGGAGGGCAGGAACACAAAAACATAGGCCGAAAACAACATATTCACCATCAGCAGGAAGACACCGAGCGCCCCCAGCAAAGTGGTATATTCCTCATAGATCCTGCCGAAGTAAAAGGCGCACAGACTGTCGAACAGCAGAAAGGCCGTTAACAAGCCAAAGGGCAGGCTCTTGAGCAAATTCGCCTTAAACTCCTTGAAAAAATCAGTCCAGAGAACGGCATGTCCCTCGCGCGTGAAATTGATCAGTACACGGTTCATCCCGCAGACCGCCGCAGGGATGGTCACAACAGGCAAACAAAACACCAAAAAGAGCAAATTCAATCCGACAAGGCGCCAAAAATTCTGAGTCAAAACAAACCAAAACCGTTTGAAGCCATATTTGGGCGATGCCTCGGTCAGATCCTGCTTGGCTGGCCCGTAGCGCCTATTCCAATACCGCTGCATGATGCCCATCGACAATTTCCTCCGCTAGTTTTTCATGCCCGTCATGACGATGCCCTCGATGAAATAACGCTGGCCAAAAAGATAGACCATGACGCCAGGTATGAACGACAGACACGTGGCCGCAAACATCCCGGAATAGTCGGTTTTAAAGGAACCAAAGAAGGCCGTTAATCCTCTTGCCAGAGTATAGTGGTCCTTCGATTTAATATAAATCGTCTGAGACAGAAGATCGTTCCAGTTCGCAATGAAAATGAGCAACGCAACGACGATGATGGCCGACTTAATGCACGGAACAATGATACTGACCAGTGTGCGGCCATATCCGGCGCCGTCAATTTTGGCCGCCTCATCCAATTCCCGTGGAATGGTCATGATAAACTGGCGCATCAAAAAGATATTGAACGCGCCGCCACCGCAAAGATAGGGAAGCACAAGCGGCAGGAAACCGGTAACATTGCCGTGAGGATCGCCTACAACTCCTAGGGTCGACCAAGCGATAAAAAGCGGAAGTAGTGTCACCATGGTCGGCAACAGCATCGAACCCACGCAAAGAGAGAACATAAACTTCTTACCCTTGAAGCGCAGCCTTGCAAACGCGTACCCGCACATTACACAGGTCATGGTCCCGAAAACAACGCAGGGGACAACAACCATAGCAGTGTTTCCTAAATATTTCCAAAAATCAAAGGCACTCGGCTTAATGTTAAAGTTTGAAAACAGCCACTCGCTTGGGAAAAAAGGCGGCGGTATGAGAAATGCGTCTGAACTCTTCATAAGAGAGGAGCGGAACATCCAATATATCGGCAACAACGCAAAGGCCGCCAACACGATAACGACGATCAGACAAATGATATTCATGGTTTTTTGTCTGCGCTTTTTACTGACAAAGGTGCTTTTACCGCTGAACCCCTTTTTAACGGCCACTCCACTATGATCGATCACATTCATTATTTTTCCTCTCCTTCGTAGAATATCCACTTCTTGGATGTCGCGAACAAGATGAAGGCGAGAATGGCGGCAACAACAAAGAAGACGACCGAAATGGCTCCGGCTGTACCGTAGTGACCCTGATCGATGCCGATGCTCCAGATCAGATAGGTCAAAAAGCTTGTGGCGTTGCCCGGTCCGCCTTTTGTCGACACCAGTGCCGGCACAACAACCTGCAGGCTGGTAACAAGCGCCATAAGAAGGTTAAAGAAGATGATCGGCGTCATGCAGGGGATGGTAATCTTCCAGAACCGATGCCAGAAGTTCGCACCATCTATTTCGGCGGCTTCGTGGTATACCCGCGGCACATTTTGCAGTCCAGCCAAAAGAATAACGATTAAATTGCCGGCCTGCCACATCGCAATGAGCGCCAACATCGGCACGACGAGCTTCGTGTCGGAAAGAAACAGAGACTTTCCCAATCCCAAGCTTGACAGAACAGAGTTAATCAATCCGTTCGGCTGTAACAGAAAGTTCCAGGTGATAAAAACAGACGCGGCCGGTAGAATGTACGGAAGATAAAAAACGGAGCGGAAGAAACCGCGGGCCGGCATCTTTCGATTCAGCAACAGCGCGATCAACATGGAATAAACAATGCTGCCGACGACAGCAAGCAGCGCATAATAAACGGTGACCCAAATGGAATTGAGGACATTGTAGCTCGGTTTCGTAAAAATCTCGATAAAGTTCTGAAATCCGACATATCCTACCGGCTCAAGATTGCTATTTGCAAGAAAATGCCCCGGCTCCAAATTCGTAAAACCGATACCGAAAGAGGCAATCAAAGGCAAATACGTAATGAGTGACAAGCCAAGAAAAGCGGGGATTAAAAACGTATAGGCGGCGCGCTGTTCCCTGGGAGCGGACTTTTTAGAGTCTCTGCTGTAGGCGAAAAAAACGAGGGAAAGAATCGCCGCAATAAAGGGAAGGATGATCATTCCAAACAGCGGTTTCTTCTCCGTCAATCCGGGAAATCGGCCATGCACGACAAATATATAAACGACAAAAGCGAAATAGACAAAAGTTAGAACGCCAAACCCAATGCGGGCCAACATTTCTCTGTTCTTGAATTTGTACGCGACCAAAGAAATCACAACGGAAGCAAAGGAAATAACAAACAATCCCAAAAGCAATATTAGAAACATTGAATTGTCATCTTTTAACACATCAGACACTTTGCTGAAAGAAGCGCCTATGGAGTAAAGCTTAATGCCCCTCAACTCAACCGTTATACTGAGAAAAGACAACAGGGCAAGCACTAGCGCGCCTATGAACGTAATGCGAGAAGCACCCGGCGATAAAAGGGTTGCTAACGGCCCCGCCTCCCGTTTGATCGTTGTGTTCACGATTTGTTCCCCTCCGTTTGCGAGATGAAAGGGTGCCTTGAGTGCGTATAAACACAGCCAGGCACCCTTTTCCCTCACAATGTCATGTCGTTAATTTAAACTATTTGTCGAGGATCTCCTGCATAGCGGCGCGGTTTTCGTCGATGACTTCTTTAACAGTCTTCGTACCGTTAATCGCTTCAACCAATTTGCCGGGCAGGAAAACTTTCAGGATTTCAGTGGTGTTCGGCGTGTAATACCAGCAAGTCGGCTGAGTCACAGCGGTATCCAACGCAACGTCGATGACGGCTGTTTTGTAAGCATCGCCCAGCGGCACGCGGGGCTCAACGCCGGTCCATTTGGCCATCAGATCAGCATCCGTATACCAGCTGTCCAGGTTCGGCATCCACCAACCGGCTTCGATCGGACCCATGTTGTTGTCCGGGCTGGCATACCATCTCAGGAACTCAGCAGCTTCTTCGGGATGCTCGGTGGTTCCGAAGACGCCGACAGGGCCGCCTGTGCAGATGTTCGCCGGTGTTTTCATAACGGGCAGGACGGCTACGCCGTAATCGATATCGGTGCCTTCTGCGTTGAAAGAAGATTTTCTGAAACCAACGGCCCACTGGCCTTCGGTGCACATGGCAACATTGCCGGCGCCCAGGGACAGACCGAAGCCATTGTCTTCCGTACCGTCGATAAACGGAGCAACCTTATCCTTCAGATGCAGGTCAAAGACTTTTTGGATGCCTTCGATAGCAGCGTCGTCAAACACGACAGTCTTGCCGTCTTCGGAGAAGAAGCGGCCGCCGTTGGACAGCGCCCAAACTTCGAGCTGCCAGGTCCACTGATTGACGTAGGCGCCATACTGCGTAATGCTGTTCGCGTCGAAGCCCGATTCGCTCATATATTTGCCGTTGCTGTCTTTGGTCAGCTTTTTCGCGGTTTCGATGAACTGATCCCATGTCCAGGCGCCTTCCAGTGTGGAGGGCGGATACGGAACGCCAGCGTCATCAAACATTTTCTTGTTGTACCAGATGGCCAAAACTTCGTTGGCGGTGCTGTAGGCAACGGTCTGGCCGTTGTCTTTGAACGCGAGGTAATCCATGGGTTTTTCGGTCTGGCCTTCATAGATATCGTATGCTTTCAGCAGACCCTGTCTGGCCCAACCGATGGCCGTGCCTTCGTCAACCATGCCGCAGTCCGGCATGCTTCCGGAGGTAGCCATGGTCTGGATATCCGCGGCGTAGCTTTCAATCGGAATCTGCATAACGGTGACATGAATCTTGTCCTGCATGTTGTTGAACACGTCGAGAGCGGTCTGTGTTGATTCGGCCTCAGCGGGGTCGCCCCACACGGAGAACACGATTTCTACGGTTTCAGCGGGCTCTTCGGAGGGAGGGGTGCTGACTTCATCCGTGGGAGGGGTGCTGGTCTCAGCAGGGGTGTCCGGGCCGCACGCGGCGAAGGGAACCATGAGCGCCAGCAGCAACAGGATGGCCACGATGCGTTTGGTAGTTTTCACTTTTTACCACTCCTATTTTTTATTTATCGATATTTCTTTGTCATCCAAAGAAACTCGATCCACAACGATTGGCCCCGCCCTGCCCAAAGGGCCGGTGGAGCACACCGGGATCGCCCGGTTTAGGGGCCGCAGCTTGCGAAAGGAACGCAACGTAATAATTTCAATCGTTTTCATCATAAAAGCAACGGCGTGAATCAACTTTCAGAACGAAAGATGTTCAAACAAAGATCAATTTGGACAAGCGCACGCAGAAATTTTGACTTTTTCCCAGTTTAACACCGCACACAATGTATCATATACAGGGCAAAAGGTCAAGAACTTTTTTGCCCTTTGCGCATATAACACAACACCCGCATCCTTTGCAACAGGGCGAAAAGACGCCTTCGCTCTTCCTTCCGACACAGACAACCGGAGCAGACAATGACAATGAAACCATGCCCGCCGCAAACCGGTCAAGGACGCCCTTGGGCACAGAGTCCCGGTGACCGTCATTCCGTAGCCACACAGGCACTCCTCGCTCCTTCAGCAACGGTTGACTTGTCCGCGGGAACGTTACCGCCTAGATCACCCGCCCGGTCAGCAGTTCCAATGGACGCGCACCGGGTTTTGCTCGTTTTCAACAGCAACGGCGCGCAGCGCCGCCTCGATGTCGGCACAGATCCCGGCGGCCATTTGGTCGTAGACAGCCGCCGGCTCCGAAAGCCCAACCCGATGGTACGCTAAAGCGGCCGCGCCGTAGAAAGCCAAACCCAGTGCGTGCGTCGGCGCGTGGACGATGGACGCCGCCTGCCCAACCGCGCGCGCGGCCGCCTGCGCCGCCGGGTTGGCCTCCGCCTCACGTGCGGCGGCGTGGCAGGCCAGAATTTTCTCTTTGGCGGCAGGCAGCTTACTCAGCCCGGCCATCCAATCCCGCGCGGCCTGAAGCGCCTCTCGGGGACGGGTGTCCCCGACGCAAACCGCTTCATAGACCGGCAGAAAATGTGTCTCTGCATAGCCGACGCCCCAGTCAACCAGTGTTTTCTTGCTCTGGGTTTCAATGAAGCGCATCAGCGAAACAATATAGGGAGAGTCGGCCGCACCCAGCATTTTGCGCACCTTGGGCATGTCTCTCCCCTACCCTTCCAGCTGCTCCAGCAGCAGCTTCTCGAGCAATACCGGGTTGGCCTTTCCGCTGGTTTTGGCCATGGCCTGGCCCATCAGCGCCTTGGCGGCGTTGGTCTTGCCCTTGCGGTAGGCCTCGACCGATTTCTCGTCGGCGGCCAGCGCCTCGGACACGGCTTGCCGCAATGTCTCCGGGTCGTTGATTTGCCGCAGACCGTTTTGGTCTACATAGGCAACCGGGTCGACGTCGTTTTCCCACATGGCCTTGATGATTTTTTTGCCTACACTGCTGTTGATAACCCCCTCGCCCAGCATCTGCGCGACCTGCGCCATGTGCCGGGGAGAAACGGGGATCTGAATGTCGTCAGGTTCCAAAAGCTTCAATATCTCAGAAATGAGAAGGTTGGCCAACAGCTTGGGGTGCTGCGTATCGGCCACAGCTCGTTCGAAGTAATCGGCCACCTCGATGTCGCCTGTGATGAGCTCGGCGTCATAGACCGTGAGACCGTATTTCTGCGTATAAATGGCCTTGCGGTCGTCGGGCAGCTGCGGAATGGTGGCGCGCAACGCGGCCAGTTCATCCTCAGTCAACACGATGGGCGCGAGGTCGGGGTCGGGGAAGTAGCGGTAATCATCGGCGTCCTCTTTGCGGCGCATGGAAAAAGTCTTGCCGCTCTCTTGGTCGTAACGGCGGGTCTCCTGTACAAGCGTACCGCCCCGCTCAATTTCCTCGACCTGACGGCGGTATTCGTATTCGATGGCCTTTTGAATGCTGACGAAGGAGTTGAGGTTTTTCATCTCGGCGCGCACACCGAATTTTTCCGTGCCCAGCTTGCGCACCGACAGGTTGACGTCACAGCGCAGCGACCCCTCCTGCATTTTGCAGTCCGACACGCCGGTGTAGAGCAGCACCGCGCGCAGCTTCCGCACGTAGGCCACCGCCTCCTCGGCGCTCCGAATGTCCGGCTCGGACACAATCTCAATCAGCGGCATACCGCAGCGGTTGCAGTCGACCAGCGTCCCCTTTTCCGCGTCGTGCACCAGCTTACCGGCGTCCTCCTCGATGTGAATGCGGGTGATGCCGATTTTTTTGGCTCCGTTTTCGCTCTCGATCTCCAGCCAGCCGTGCTCGCAGAGCGGGAGGTCGAGTTGGGAGATCTGGTAGCCGCGGGGCAGGTCGGGATAGTAGTAGTTCTTGCGATCCTGCTTGCAAAACCGCGCGATGGTGCAGTTGGTGGCCATACCCGCCCGGACGGCGTGCTCCACCACTTTTTCATTCAGCACCGGCAGCGTCCCCGGCATGCCCAGACAGCCCGGGCAAACCTGTGTGTTAGGCGGCGCGCCGAATTGGGTAGAGCAACCGCAGAAGATCTTGGTCTTGGTTTTCAGCTCGCAATGAACCTCCAACCCGATGACCATTTCATAATCCTTGATCATTTTCACAGTACAACGCCCCCTTGCCGTGTGACTTCGGCGCGACGGGTGCCGCGCGCCTGTTCGAAAGCATAGCCCGCGCGATAGAGCGTGGCCTCGCCAAAGGCCGAACCGACCAGCTGCACCCCGATGGGCAAGCCTTCGTCGTTCGTCCCGCAGGGCAGCGCCAACGCGGGTAATCCCGCGAGGTTGGCCGCCACGGTGAACGCATCTCTCCGCCCCGGAGACAGCGGGTCGGCGTCCCGTGCCCCCAGTGGGAAGGCGACGGTCGGCGCGGCGGGCGCGAGAAGCACATCGTAGGCATCCAGGCTCTGACGCAGCGTTTGAATCACAAGCGTGCGCACCTTGAGCGCCCGGTTGTAATATTCATCATAGCGCCCCGAGCTGAGCGCAAAGCAGCCAAACAGGATGCGGCGCTTGACCTCCGCCCCGAACGCCTCGTTT
>JAVBPF010000102.1:0-21825 GCA_031549735.1 Oscillospiraceae bacterium | reverse complement strand
AAACCCCCGGGCGGGGCGGATTGAACATCCGCCCCGCCCTCAGACTGTAGACAAAAGGGTATCGCAACCGGAATAGGCGGGGGGATAGTGTGAAAGGGGGGCGGCAGCCCCCGCTTTCGCGTTTAATCACCCACCGCAGTGACAGATTTGGCGTGCTCGGCCGCCAAATCGTCCAGGGTGTAGACTTTGTCTACACCCTGGACCCCTCACATGCTCAGCCCGAAAGCAGGCTTTTCCGCGGATCATCGTTCTTCGGCAACCCAAACGGCACGTTGAGCATCATGGTAAACGTGTCCTCGGAACAGCCGGGCAAAATGGTGCAGCCATAGTGCCGGGACAGAATCCGGTCGACTTCGGGCAGGCCTGCCCCTTCATGTCCCTCCTTGGTCGAATACCTGCTTTTGAAAATGCCGTCGGTTGCGACGAGCCCGTCCACAGAGTTGGAGACCATCACCAGGCCCGTCGTGTCCCCGTGATTTTGCGCGGAGACAAGGACGGTCTTTTTTTCGGTTCGCGCGGCGTGCTCAACGGCGTTGTTCAGAAGCACATTCAGCACTGAGCACAGATCATGGTCCGGAAGCTCCACCTCCCCGAGCGCTTCTGCATTCAGCGTCTCGATCTGCACGCCCATCTTGACGGCATAAGCAATGGCCTTGTTCAGCGCCTCGAAAATCTCGGGGTGATCGTGAAGCGCCGTGACCAGCTGCAACCGCCCGCCGGACGCGGCGGTTTCGTCAATCATCCTCTGATGATATAGCCTCAACCCCTCGAAATCCTCCAGTAACAGATACCCGTCATAGACTTGCAACATATTGTTGACGGCATGCCTCATACTCCGGTATTCATCAACGCTTTGCAAAAGCAACTGATTGGTTCGCAGCAGTTTTTTCGTTTGGAAGCCGTGAAATTTGAGATGGTAGTTCAGGAAAATCGCCAGGCCGTTGACGAATATCAATGTGATCAGGTACAAAAGAATGGGGATGGGCTCCAGTGTATTGACGTAGATCTGAACCAGCGCGATCATCCAAAATACCACAACCTGCACATAGCTCGCAGCGGTATTCTTCACATCCTTTACCGGAATGCCGTCTCTGGTCTCGGCAAATACTTTCAGTTTATGTAGATTGGCGTTCATGTACCGTGTCGCGACCCCCCATGCCAACAGCAAAAGGCAGGCAAGCACGCACGTGAGCAGCTCTGTACAGAGGTACCTGTGTTGGAGAATGTCAATCTCGAAATGAGCGACCGCGCTCCACATGCTCATTTCGCCAAGCAGAGACAGGCAAGTGATCATTTGGAACGTGCAAAAGGTGATAACCGTGATGTCTTTTACACTTTGACGCCGCAACCCCAGCACATGTACCATCAGAAAATTGCAGAACACCAGCCAGAGCGGGTTTCGGAACACGGTAATGGCCGCGGCCATCAAGGCGGTAAAATCAGTCGATCCAAAGAGCCCCAGCATCACAGGGAAAACGGCATAGGGAGGCAACAGAATCGTGAGCGATATCAGTCCCGAAAACAAGAGCCCCCGGCCCATCGGAAAGGACCGTCCGCAGAGCTTGCACAACAGTGAGCAAACCAAAAGGCACTCAAGGAACGTTTGACCCCACGCCAGAATCTGATCTGCCGTTGCGTTGAAAAAGAAAGAGCTCGCCAACGCCATGTCCGATGTCCCCCCAAAGCACGGATTCCGACCATTTTCAATCCATTATAACATAAAAATCGGTTTGTCACGATTTATTATTTCCCAGAACGTTACATTCACGGCGCGCCGCTCCGTGCAGACTCTGTTCAAATGGAATACACGGTGATATAATACCGGGGCGGGTCGATGGCCGGCCTGTTTCGGTGCTATGAGATGACGGCCGTGTTTGAACACGACACGAGGTGAGACCATGATCTTTTTCGCGACCGCGGTTCTCTTCGGCCTCTCCGCGTTGGCTCTAGTTCTCTGCCTGAAACGGGGCCGTATCCTGCGGCTCAAACTGCTGGCAGCCTTCGTTTGTCTGGCCGTGGGCGTCGTGTCTGTGCTGATCTGGGTCGACCTGCCCTATTCGCTGCAAAACCCCGAGGGTGTCGTGAAAACGAAACTGGTGATTACCTCCACGTCCAAAGCCTCCGCCCGAATGACCGACGCAGAGGGACAGGTCTACCGATTGTATGGCATATACCTTGCCCCGGCATTCCGCCTTGCGCCAGCGCTCTCCGGCATCACGTATGACGAGCCAGTTCGCGTTCGTTACCTGCCGACAACCGGCCTGGTGTTGTCGATCAACCGAGAATGGCAGGCCGTATATGGCGGCTCCGAGGCCATACCCTTTCAGTCGCCCGGCGGTGTCAACGTGTTCTCCCTGGACGGCACCATCATCGCCGTTTTCTTCGCCCTGCTGTTGTTTTTGTTTGTGCTCTGGCTTTGGCGCATGTGGAATGGCGAGGGGTAGGAATAAACCCCGCCTCACATGCGAGTGTGCTCTGTTGGAAAGGGATGCCTGATACACGCTTTTTAGGAGATATTCAATGTTTGCCGAAGGATTCCCCGAAGAACTCAAAATCATAGTCGACCGTGCCGAGAGACGCCTCCCGCGACAAACGGGGGCGGCGCTTAGAATGAGCAACGACAAAATCACGTGCCATCTCAGGGGTAAACCTATCCTTTTTCCATACAGAGTCTATTTCCCTGAGCAACGCGCCTTAGTTCTCTTGGGGCTGAGTGAGACAGAAAAAATGGCAATTGATTGTATTTACACAAGACACTGCGACGGCAGGGTCAGACAAAAACATATCGCGGCCCTATTATCGTCGAAGCTTCCATTCTGGACAATTCCCTATGTTTTTAAGTGTTGCGACGATTATGTCATTGAAATCTTGCAATTGATTTATGACAAGCTCACAATGAAAGATACGGTCGAGTTTAGACGTTTTTGTCAGGACAATCGGCGGTCTTTTTATTCGAGCTACCACCGTATGGTCAGCTACTGGAATGCTTATTACCGTCACGAGCACGAGCGGTTAGAGGACTATGTCGGTTGGAAACTGTTTTCCGAATGCTTAGGGGCGACGCGGGCGATGGACAAATTTAATTACCTCAAAACGATCGCCGAGGTGCCGCTCGCGTAAACTGTTTGCCCTCCCCCACACCCCCATGTAAGAAAGGTCGACACGATGAAACATATCGTTCTCTATACCGACGGCGCGTGCTCGGGCAACCCCGGCCCCGGCGGCTGGGGCGCTATCCTGCGCTACGGCACGCAACAAAAAGAGCTCTCGGGCGGCGAGGCGCACACCACCAACAACCGCATGGAGCTGACCGGCGTTATCGAGGGGCTGAAAGCCCTGAAGGAGCCGTGCAGCGTCACGCTGTTCTCCGACTCGAAGTATGTCGTCGACGCGCTCTCCAAAGGTTGGGCCAAAGGCTGGCGCGCCCGCGGCTGGGTCAAGTCGGACAAGCAGCCCGCGCTGAATCCCGATCTGTGGGCCACCCTTCTCGATCTGTGCGAAAAGCACGAGGTCACCTGCCATTGGGTGCGTGGGCACGCCGACAACGAATACAACAACCGCTGCGACGCACTGGCCGTCGCCGCGCGGGAGGCTTTGTAGTATGAGTCACGCCGATACCCTGTTCATTCAAAACTGCCAAGACATAGTACGCAATGGAATATGGGACACCGATCTGCCGGTGCGTCCCCGCTGGGCCGACGGCACGCCCGCCCACACGGTAAAGCTCTTCGGCTTGACAAACCGCTATGATCTGCAGAAGGAATTCCCGCTGCTCACGCTCCGGCGCACCGGCATGAAAAACGCGGTGGATGAGCTGCTGTGGATCTGGCAGAAGAAGTCCAACAACGTGCGCGAGCTGAACAGTCACATCTGGGACGCCTGGGCCGATGAGCGAGGCTCTATCGGGAAGGCCTATGGTTTTCAACTCTCTGTTAAACACGATTATCCGGAGGGTCAAATGGATCAAGTTGACCGCCTGTTATATGACCTGAAGCACAACCCCCAAAGCCGCCGTATGCTGACCAGCCTGTACAACCACGCCGACCTCTCCGAAATGGCGCTGTACCCCTGTGCCTACAGCCTGACCTGCAATGTGAGCGGGCACACGCTCAACGCCATCCTGCACCAGCGCTCACAGGACATGCTGACGGCCAACAACTGGAACGTGGCGCAGTACGCCGTGCTGGTGATGATGCTGGCGCAGGTGAGCGGGCTTGTCCCCGGCACCTTGCTGCATGTCATCGCCGACGCGCACATCTACGACCGGCACGTCCCGATCATAGAGCGTCTGATCGAGAGCGAGCCCTATCCCGCGCCGCGTGTGACGCTCAACCCCGATATCAACGATTTCTATGCCTTCACCGTGGACGATGTGCGGGTCGAGGACTATCATGTCCACCCGTTTTCCGACAAGATCGAGGTGGCCGTATGAACATCATGGTGGTCGTCGACCAAAACTGGGGCATCGGCTGTAAAGGCAATTTGCTGGCGCACCTGCCCGCCGATTTGCGTCGGTTGAAAGAGATGACGCTGGGGAAAACCGTCGTGTTCGGCGACGTCACCTACTATACGCTGCCCGCACGCCGCGACGATCCGTCCGCGCACGCCCTGCCGGGGCGCCGGAACGTCGTGTTGACGCTGAATCCGAAGCTTACGCTGCCCGACGCCGAAGTGGTGCGGTCGCTTTCTGAGTTGGGCGCGCTGCTGAAAGACGTGCCCGCGCAGGACGTTTTCATTCTGGGCGGCGCGTCGGTCTATCGGCAGCTTCTGTCGACCTGTGAGCTGGCATATGTCACGAGAATTGACAACACCTTCTCCGAGGCCGACCGCTTTTTCCCGCCTTTGGATGAGCCCGATTGGACACTTCTTGAAACCTCCGATCCGGTGACTGAGGGCGCGTACCCCTTCCGCTATCTGACCTATCGGAATAACTGTGCAACGGCGTTGACGGAATAGATTCGAATCAAAGAGCAAGCATCTTCCCCAACTTGTTATCAAATGAGGATAACACATATGAAACGAAACGCTACCAAAGACAGGATCTTTCGCACCGCCGTCGATATGTTTTCCTCCGTCGGATACAGCGAGAGCACCATGCGGGAGCTGGCCTCACGGGTCGGCATACGCGCCGCGAGCCTGTACTACTACTATCCCAGCAAAAACGTTTTGCTGGATGAGGCCATTGAATACTTCGTGGTCAACGACGCCAAATACCGGACAGACCCCGACGACATCGTTCATGCGGCCAGGGGCCGCAGTGTACAGGAGATCATGGCGATGCTGTATATCCGGTATGTTGCCAGTGAAAGCTTTTACTTAATGGCCAAAATCCTCAAAATCATCATCTGTTCCCAGTATGACTGTGCGCGTGCCCGAGAAGCCTTCAACGATATGTACTACTGCAAGGCGCTGTCCTTCAGGCAATTGGTGCTCGAGCGGCTCGTGGCGCAAAAAGTGCTTTTGCCCTGCGACTGCCGTACCGTGGCCTATCTCATGACCTCCTACTCCATGATGCGTTTTATGGAGTGCATGAATCGCAGGCTGCCCATTGAGGAATATGCGGATTTCTATAACGAGGGCATAGACGATTTCATCGCCCTCCTCGCGAAAACCGTCGAGCTCGCGGATGGCTAGACCGCCTTGGGAGCCGCGTTTCGACTGTCCCTATGCGCCGGGCATAAAACTTCGCGCATAAAAACCGCCGGAAAGCACAAGGCTTTCCGGCGGAAAATTCGCTTGAACTGTGGGGAAACGATTAACGTTTCGAGAACTGGGGCGCTCTTCTGGCGGCTTTGAGGCCGTATTTTTTGCGCTCCTTCATGCGCGGATCGCGCGTGAGGAAGCCGGCCTTTTTCAGCAACGGACGGAACTCGTCGTTGACCAGCAGCAACGCGCGGGAAATGCCGTGACGGATGGCGCCGGCCTGACCCGTGCAGCCGCCGCCGACCACAGTGGCCTCAATGTCGACCTTGCCGACCGTGCTCGTGGTGAGCAGGGGCTGACGAATGATCAGCTTGAGGGTTTCCAGCCCGAAGTAGCTGTCGATGTCGCGGTTGTTGATGGTGATCTGACCGGTTCCGCCGGGGAACAGATGCACACGCGCGACCGACGATTTGCGGCGGCCGGTACCGTAGAAATATGTTTTCTTACTCTTATACATGAGCAGGTACCTCCCAAACAACCGGTTTCTGCGCGGCATGGGGATGCTCGACGCCCTTGTAGACTCTAAGGCGTTTCAGCGCCCAACGGCCCAGCGAGTTTTTCGGCATCATGCCCTTGACGGCCAAGTGCATGGCCAGTTCGGGACGATTCTGCATCAGCAGCCGGTATTTGGTTTCCTTCAGTCCGCCCACGTAACCCGAATGGGTGCGGTAGACCTTCTGCTCCAGCTTGCGGCCGGTAAGAACCGCCTTCTCGGCGTTGACGACAACGACGAAATCGCCGCCGTCGACGTGGGGAGTGTACTCGGGTTTGTGCTTGCCGCGCAAAACGATGGCGACCTGGACGGCGGTGTGGCCGAGAGAATGGCCGGCCGCGTCGATGACATACCAGGAGCGCTCAACATTTTCGGCTTTCTGCATAAAGGTATCCACGGACAAAAGCCTCCTATGGCCCGCCAGACAATGGCGGTGTTTCTGTTTGAAACGTGCCCTATCTTTATAACATATTGCGGCGTTCGTTGTCAATTGATTCTTTTCCCCTTTTTCAAGATTTCATTAAACCCTTCGCTAATACGCCCAATATCTCCCCAATGCTCCCGATTGCTCTTTTCCTATTTTCAATTTCATTGGAGGAAAACATGATGCAGCAGTTGGTCGGCCGTGTGCGCCGCTGTATTCAGGATTACCAGATGATCGCGCCGGGCGACCGTATTGCCGTGGGATTGTCGGGCGGCAAGGATTCGCTGGTGACGCTGTTGGCGCTCCACGCGCTTTCCCGGTACCGCGACGCTTGTTTCACACTGGAGGCGATTACGCTCGACCTCGGCTTTGAGGGGGTTGACCTTGCGCCGCTTTCCCTGTTCGTCGAACATCTGGGTTTGCGGCATACCGTTATACAGACCGGTCTGGCCGACACCATCCGCGCGCAAAAAGGCAGCGCCTGCGCCATCTGCGCCCACCTCCGCCGCGGCACGCTGCACAAGACAGCCAAAGCGCTGAACTGCAACAAGGTGGCCCTGGGGCATCATTTCGACGACGCGGTGGAGACCACGGTCATGTCGCTGTTCCACGACGCGCGCTTTCATTGCTTCCGCCCGGTGACACATCTTGACCGCGCCGGCCTGCATCTGATTCGGCCGCTGCTCTATGTAGAGGAGCAGGAAATTATCCTGCTGGCGAAGTCCGAGTCCCTGCCCGTTGTCCACAACCCCTGCCCGAAAAACGGCTGCTCGTCCCGCAGCGACATCAAGGCGCTGATCGCCACGCTGGAGCTGGGTCAGTCCGGCCTGCGCCGCAAGATCATGACCGCCATGCAGACCCTCCCGCTGCCCGGGTGGCAGCCCATACCACGGGCCTAAAGAATAAGACCGTCCGGCCAAAGCTCCATGGCGGACGGTCTTAACATCATGTTATCGTATCGGATTGGGGCTGGTACGCGGAATGGTGTTGGAACGCGGCGTGGTGCTGGTTCCGGCCTTGGGCGCCAGCGCGCCGGTGTTGGGCTTGGTTGTCCCGGTTCTCGGCGTTGTGCCGGTTCGCGGCGTGTTGCCGATACGGGGATTGGTGCCCGCGTTGCCGCCCGGCGCTGCGTTGCCAGGCAGTGTCCCGGCCGAAACGCGGGGCTGTGCGGTCGTACGGGGCGCTGTGGTGATCAGACCGTTGCCGTTACGGGGCATGGCCGTCGGATTGGTATTGGGGTTGATGAAGCCGGTGGAAGGACGGTTGTTGTGATAAGGCGTCACCGTCACGCCGGGTGTCTGATTGCCGCAGGCGCACAGGGTGACCAACGTCACCGCGACGGCGGCAAGCGCGATAAGCTTTTTCATAAGGAACCTCCTATGCGGCATAAGAATGTGCGTTTTTTCTCGCAGTAACTAGTATGAGCAAACCGAAAAAAACTATGACGGTTCGCGAAGTGGTTTGTTTTGGGAAATTCGCTTCGATTTTTTTCGCACCGAACGGCGCCGGATCTCGCAAGGACAAACAACATCTGCGAAAATCGTAAAACCGATGCTTTTTCTCAGAACCGAGAAGAATGATTCACTTCACTAGAGAACTGGCTAACCTCTCTGGATTCACTGCGCCACAGCCACAACGACCCCATCATGAGGCGTCATGACGGGGTCGAATCATATATCAGAATCTTCGCTCTCCAGATGCTTCAGAGATACTGGCTAACGGAAAGCCCTCAAACCAAAGTTGCGTAATCTTGCCCGCCATAGAAAAAACAGGGAATCACAACGGTTTTGGCCGCTTCATTAATCTTGTAGACCAAAACATAATTACCAATCACCGGCCGGCGATTGAGAGTATTGTGTGTAAAGCGGAACCTATCATTTGTCAGCTGACGCACGCCCGTATTTATCTAAGTAGATTCTGCGCCGAATTGCTGATACTATCATCGGGTGATAAAATTGAAAAAAAATGTGATTATGAGCTTTCTATCAACTTGTATCTTCTGGGGAAGCGCCCCGGCATATGCCGAGACTTCAAGCTCCGTTGAGCCTGGTAATTCAGCTCGTCTTGAGACCATAGTTATGACACTTTTAATGCCTGAGATCAACGCAGCCGTTGATAATTTTTACGGGCCATATCTTGACATTCGACCCACTGTTGTGGCGTATTTGGGCGATGCGAAAATTACGAATATCGAGGGCGCGAAAAAAGGGGTGCATTATATAATACAACTAGAAATAATGCCTTATATCGGGCCACATATTTCAGTAGGGAAAGAGAGAATAACTTTTTGTATTGACGCTTTGGGTGATGTGACGATGAAGCTGTATGAACATTTAGAAAGTTATCCTTTGCCTCCAAACTTACAACCATCAATCAAAAAGCCCTTGCCGTAAGAAGTTAATCGTTTCGCATGATAGCCATAATCTGTTGTGCACGGAAGTGCACAACTCTAACTGGAAACATTATACTACTTGTCGCGCAAAGAAAAAGGGAGAACGCAAAACCTGCGTTCTCCCTTTGTTTTAACAATATGGTTGGACACGGTGTGTATACCCCCATGCCGCCTATCTGCGTTTGCTATTCGGCCGAAATGAGGTAATAATACACCGGCTGCCCGCCTTCCAGCACCTGCACCTCGGCGTCGGGACTCTGCGCCTCGAACAGCGCCTTGATCTCGTTGGCCTCGTTCTCGTCGGCGCCCTCTCCGTAAAAAATCGTGATAAAGGAGGGGTCGGTTTTGCTCATCTCCTCGGCCAGACGCCGCGCCACGGTAAGCCGGTCGGGGTGCGCGATGAGCAGTGAGCTCTCCAACATGGCCATATGGTCGCCCGGCGCAATTTTCAGCCCGTCAAACTCCGAATCCCGGGCGGCGTAGGTAATCTGTCCGGTGGTCACCAGCGCGATGGCCGAAAGCATCTTCTCGCGGTTCGCGTTGCCGTCGCACGACGGCTCAAAGGACAGCATGGCCGAAATACCCTGCGGCACCGATTTGGTGGGAATCACCACCACACGCTTCTCCGACAGCTCAACGCACTGCTCGGCGGCCATGATGATGTTCTTGTTGTTGGGCAGCACAAAGACCGTCTCGGCCGGCACCTGATCGATGGCCCGCAAAAGATCGCCGGCGCTGGGGTTCATGGTTTGCCCGCCCTCGACCATAGCGTCGACGCCGAGGTCGCGGAACACGTCGCGCAAACCGTCTCCGGCCGCGACCGCAACAAATCCGAACGGGCGCAGCGGCACGGCGGCGGCTTTGACCGGCGGTTCACTCTTTTTTTCCTGACGCGCCATTTGCTCGCTGTGCTGGATGCGCATGTTTTCAATCTTGGTGTCGCGCAGGCTGCCGTAAGTTAGAGACTCCTCTACCACGCGGCCCGGATGGTTGGTATGGACATGAATTTTAATCAGTTTTTCGTCGTCGACCAACACCAGACTGTCGCCCAGCGACTCCAGAAAAGCACGCAAACGCAGCGGATCCTTCTTCTTTTTGTTGCGCTCGATGATAATCTCGGTGCAATACCCGAACTTGATGCTGCGCGTGTCGTATTCGGCGAAATCGGCCGCCTCACGACGCACCTGACCCTCCTGCGTGGGCTGCGCCTGGATGGCACGTCCCTGCAGCACGGCCAGCATCCCATCCAGAATGACACAAAAGCCTTTGCCGCCCGCATCGATGACCCCCGCCTTCTGCAAAACGGGATTCTGGTTGACCGTTTCGGCCAACGCCTGCTCGGCCGCTTCCAAAGCCGCCATCATGACCGGCTCCAGCGCGCCGTCGGCCACAGCCGCCTCGGTGGCGCGGGCCGCGCTCACGCGGGAAACGGTCAGCATGGTCCCCTCGGCCGGCTTCATCACGGCGCGGTAGGCCGTGTCGACACCGTTTTGCAGCGCCAACGCAAACTGTGCGCCGTCCAGCGTCGGCCATTCCTTGGCCTGCTTGGCAAAGCCGCGGAACAGCAGCGAAAGGATGACGCCCGAGTTGCCGCGCGCGCCCGAAAGGAGCGCCGAAGCGGTAGTGTCGGCGGCGTGACCCAAATGTTCGTCGCTCTGGTTGGATAGCTCACGGGCCGCCGCGCCCATGGTCTGCGACATGTTGGTGCCGGTATCACCGTCGGGGACGGGGAATACATTGAGCTCGTTGACCGCTTGACGGACTCCCTCGATGGCGGCGGCGCCCGAAACAATCATTTGGGCAAAGGTCAGCCCGTCAACTTGATTCTTCACAGGGCAAAATCCTCCCTTGTGGGATTAAGAATAGGTTGCTCGCACACGGATTCAGACAGACACACCGGAGGCGACACAATCGCAAAACCACCCCGCAGCCTGTCCTCGCATTCCTTGCGTTTTGAAGGCGGATTCACTCCGCCGCAAAAACGTTCGTTTAATGCTCACCATTGAAAACGTCGTTTTCAATGGTTTATTGTACCATCGAGTCGACAAACACCTCGACCGTCTCGACCGGCACACCGGTGGACTTCTCGACAAAGTACCGCACCTCGGAGATGATCGACTGTCCGATGGCCGGGATGTTGACGCCGTGCTCTACGACAATGTGCAGCTCGACGCAGACGCCGCCCGCCTCGGAAAAGGTCACCTTGACCCCCTTGGCCAGGTTATCGCGGCGCAGCAGATAGACGAAGCCGTCGGTCATCGACCGGGCCGCCATTCCTTTGACGCCGAAGCAGTTGTTGGCGGCGTTTCCGCTGACCGATGTGAACACGTCGGTGGCAATCTCAATGAGACCCAATCTGGTTTGGAACGTCATGGCGCACCTCCTATGTGAATTGAAGCGTATCCGTGTAGGGCGTAATCGCGCGTCCGATTTTTTAGGTTCCTGCGTAGAACCACCCCGCGTGACGAACCTGATGCTGAGAAGTTAATTCAGCCCCACCCCTAGGGAGCACAAGCCGTTAAGGGCTAGGGAGTACAATTCACGGAATCAACCCGCCGACAACAAAACATTGACCTCATCGCCCCGGAGACCGTGTGACAACCGGCAACGCCCGGATGGCAGCGTTTGCGAAAAGCGGTTTGCGCACAAAGTCAGCCTCGTGCCCAAAAACGCCTCTTTGGTGACTTTCTTGGCGGAAAGAAAGTCACGTCCTCCGTTGACATAGAAGAGCCGAGTCGACGCGCAAGGAGTACAGTGAGCGCAGTGGGCGGCTAAACCAAGACGGCGTCGCAGCGCTGGCTGTTTAGACACACACGGAGCGAACAGTACGACTGCCCGCGCGGCGCGCTCGAGGCTTGACATCGAAGAGCATCCCGTAGGGACAACCCCACGGGAGCACAATGTGCTCCCCTACATATCCCCCCGCAAAAACAGACGCATCCCCGCACCGCCTTGCGGACAGGGCAATTGGATAAATCCAAGCTTCTCATAAAACGGTTCCTTGCCGGGCGCCGAGGTCAGTACGACACTGGCCCACTCGCCGGACGCCAAAAGACTTTGCGCGTATTGCAGACACTCGGTAATCAGGCTTGACCCGATGCGCTGCCTGCGATGTGTGGGGACAACCAGCACATCGGCCAGCAAAAAGAAGAACGCCCGTCGCCCAGCAATCGAGCCATGCCGACCGGCGTCTCCCCATCATAAGCGGTCAACGTGTACAGACTGCCGTGAAGGGCCCGGGTGAGCGCCGCCTCGTCCAGCGCGGGCAGGCCGCACCGAAGCCGCAGCGCGCAGGCGGTCTGCGCCGTAAGCCCCTGCGGAACATAACGTATGCTCACTGCAGGATAATATGCTGCTCCACCACGGCGCCGTCGGTCGTCCCGGCCGCGTCGCGCACCCCTTCGTCCAGCGATTTCCCGTTGGCGGACAGCAGGATCAGCAGAAAGGCAATCAGCAGAATCATCACGGTATACCGCGTGATAAACCGGGAGCGCGAGCGCGCCACGGTTTGCCCTTTGCTCGGTTGTTTCAAAGTCATTTCCCCCCGAAGGTTTTCTTTTTTTATTCTATGTACAAGGTGTATCGCTCTATGCCGACGGCAAGAGAGCCACCTCGGGTACCGCGGATTGTCTGTCGTTTGCAGCCGACCTTCTCCGAAGCCGATGAATGAATCATCGCACCCCGCGCCCATCGTCTGTTATCTGCTCACTGTTCTCTGCCAATCGCCCGCTCGATGGTCTCCATCAGCCGCTCCAGATCGGTCGCGCCGTAAAACTCAATGGTCATCTTGCCCTTTTTGGCCGTGCTGACAATGGACACTTTGCGCCCCAGCCCCTGCGTGAGCCGCCGCTCGTGTTCGAGCAGATAGTTGGGCGCGGTCGGCTTTTTGGCTCGGCTCGGCGACGACATTTTGCGCACCAGAAGCTCGGTCTGACGCACCGACAGGCCGCGCTCAATGACCAGCTCGGCCGCTTTTTCCTGCTTGGCCTGACCCGAAAGCCCCAAAATGGCGCGGGCGTGTCCGGCCGACAGCGTCCCGTTGGACACCAGCGCGCGCACCTTATCGGACAGGGTGAGCAGGCGCAGGCTGTTGGCCACGGCCGGACGGGAGCGACCCACCGTGAGCGCCGCCTCCTCCTGGGTCATGCCGAAGTCCTCGATCAGATGGAAAAGCCCCTCGGCTTCTTCCATCGGGTTTAAATCCTCGCGCTGCAGGTTTTCAATGAGCGCGATTTCGGTGGCGCGTTTGTCGTCGGCTTCAAAGACGATGGCCGGTACCTCGGTCAGTCCCGCCATGCGCGCCGCGCGCCAGCGCCGCTCGCCCGCAATAATCTGATAGGCGCCGGTCGGCAGCTCGCGCACCAGCAAGGGCTGCAAAACGCCCTGATGCCGGATGCTCTCGGCCAGATCGGACAGAGCGCTCTCCTCAAATACCTGCCGCGGCTGTGCGGCGTTGGGCTCCACCTGAGCGATGCGGAGCATGACATGCCCGCTTTTGTCCTGCCGGTTGGCCTCGTCGCCCAGCAACGCGCCCAGTCCCCGGCCCAGTCCGGTTGGCTTCATGGCCTGTCACCCTCCTTTGGCTGCGATGTGAATCCGCGCTATATCGAATGTTCATCATAACGAACGCATCTATAAAGGTTCACTGTCCGCTGTCAACTGAACTGGACTCTCCCTCGCCGTCCGACGGCCACACAGGATACCGGCTCCAGTGTCAGCTTGACCTGCCCCGATCCGACCGGCAGATTGTGTCCGGTCAGCAGGTCACAGGCATACGGTTCGGCCCAGGGCACCGAGATTTCGATCGCCGTGTCGCCCCGGTTGCAGGCCACAATCACCTGCGCGCTTTTGAGCTTGCGCCGGAACACGAGCAGATCGCCTTGGGCTTCCAGATACTCGATATCGCCGCACTGCCACTCGGGCAGACTGCCGCGCAAATGCCCCAGCAGCCGGTAGTGTTTGAGCAGGTCGGCGTCCTCGCGCCCCCAAGGATACCCGGCGCGGTTGAACGGATCCTCGAAGCCTTCGAGTCCAGCCTCATCTCCATAGTATACACAAGGTGACCCTGGAAATGCAAATTGAATCAGCGAGCCGAGCTTCAACCGACGCGCGGCCAGTGCCCGGCGCTCCTCCGACAGGCGCTTTTGCGCCCGCTCCTCCCGGGGCGTTCCGTAGTCGGCGGGGTCGGCGCCCAGAACGGTCAGCGCGCGCGGCGTGTCGTGGGTCCCCAGAATGTTCATCAGGCTGTAAAAGTTCTGTTTCGGATAGTTTTCCCGCAGTGATTCCATCTGCGCCTTGAATGACTCCGCGTGTCCCTCCAGCAGATAGCCCAGCAGCGCGTTGCGGAAGGGGTAGTTGGTGACACCGTCCAGCTCGTCGCCGACGAAATAGCGGCGGCGCACATCGTAGGAGATTTTGCGCGACGCGTCCTCCCACACCTCGCCGATGATGACCGCATCATCCTTCTCGGCGGTGGCGGCGGCGCGCAGGCGGCGGATGAACTCATCGGGCAGCTCGTCGGCCACGTCCAGCCGCCAGCCGTCGGCGCCGGCGCGCACCCAGTGACGGATAACGCTGTCCTCGCCGTCGATGATGAAGTTCATATAGGACGCTTCGGTTTCGTTGACCTGCGGCAGGGTATAGATACCCCACCAGGACGAGTATTCATACGGCCAGTGGTTGAATTCATACCAATTATAATAGGGCGAGTCCTGCGACTGATGCGCGCCAAGCGTATCATAACTGCCGCGGCCGTTAAAATAACGCGAATCATAGCCGGTATGGTTGAACACGCCGTCCAAAATGACACGCATACGCAGCCGGTGCGCCACACGGCACAGCTCGGCAAAGCCAGCTTCGGTGCCGAACAGCGGGTCGATGTTCCGGTAATCGGCTGTGTCATAGCGATGGTTGGAAGCGGCCTCAAAAATCGGGCTGAAATAGATCGTGGTCACGCCCAAGTCCCTTAGATAGGGCAGCTTGTCGAGCACGCCGGCCACATTGCCGCCGAAAAAGTCGCGGTTGCGGATCTCGCCGTTTTCGTCGGGCAGATAGTCGGGCACATCCTCCCAAACCGTGTGTAATCGGCGGTCACCCACCAGCCCCTTGACCGAAGCCTGTCCCTTTTTGGCGAAGCGGTCGGGGAAAATGTGATAGGTGACCCCCTGGCCGTACCAGTCGGGCGTCACGCCATCGCGCTGATAAACGGTCAGCTGATAGGCCGGCGGCACCGTGTCGCTCTCAGCGCCCACCCCGCCCAGTTGGCCTGGACAGCCGTAGTAGGTCGTGCCGCGCGCGCCCTCCATGCGGAAGTGGTACCAGACCGGTCCGATGCGGTTTTCTGTGGAAAGCGCACAGCGGTAGGTATCCTGCCCGCCCTGCATCTCGGCCCAGGCCATCGGGATTTCCTCGCTCTGCCTGTCGAACTCATAGATGACGCAGAGCGCAACCGACGTCACGCCCCAGGCGCGCGGCGGACAAAAGGCGAACGACACCGTGGTGCCGGCGGTCACCGCGCCGAAGGGCTCTCTATAAAATGTGTCGCGCGAATCAAACACCGGCCGCATAAGATTCCTCCATGTCAGATAACAGTGTACAGTATACAGTGAACAGTTGTGGTATTCGCTTCGCGAATGATTTCAATCCTTCGCGCTTCGCGCGGTACAACCACTGTTAACTGTTAACTGACAACTGTTAACTATTCTACCCCAGTTTCGATCCCGCGGGCGCGGTTTCGGGCGCGAACAGCAGCTCGAAGCTGCCGTCGGGCGCCTCGGCCGTCAGGATCATGCCGCGGCTCTCCAGCCCGGCCATTTTGCGCGGCTTGAGATTGACTACGCAAAGCAGCTTCCTGCCGAGCAAATCCTCCGGCGCGTACTGTTTGGCGATGCCGGACAGCACCTGCCGCTCCTCGCCTGTGTTCAGCGTAAAGCAGAGCAGCTTGTCGGAGTTGTCCACCCGGCGGCAGGACAACACCTCGGCCACCCGTACATCCACCCGGGCGAAGTCGTCGATGGTGATGAACCCGTCGGCCGAAGCCGTTGATTCACCGGACGGGGCGGCGGGTTTGGCGCCGGCCTTGGGCGCGGATTTCTCCGGCTTGTCTCCGGCCGGTTTGGCCTTATCCTGCGCGTCGGAACCCGGCTCCTTTTCCTCGACAATGCGGGGAAAAAGCGCCGTTCCCGGACAGACCGGGCCATCCTCGGGGCCGATTTGCCGCAACAGCTCGGCGGCGCTGTCGGGAATGATCACGCCCAGCGGCCCCGCCACATGGCGCAGCACCGTGCGCAGGTTGGCCAGCACGGCGGCCAGCCGGGCGGCCTGTTCGGGCGAACGCCCCAAAATCCAGGGCGTGGTCTCGTCGATGTATTTGTTGGCGCGGCCAATCACCTTCCAAAGCTCGGAAAGCGCCGTCTGCGTCTGGAACTTGTCCATCGCGTCGTGGAACGAGAGCAGCGAGGTCTCGAGCACCGAAATGAGATCGTTGTCAATCGGTTCCGCCTGCCGCTCGTCGGGGATCTTCCCGCCGAAATACTTCTGAATCATCGCTACCGTGCGCGACAGCAGATTGCCCAGATCGTTGGCCAGATCAGTGTTGATCCGCTTCACGAACAGCTCGCGGGTGAAGTTGCCGTCCTGCGCGTAGGGCATATCGCGCAGCAGGAAGTAGCGCACCGCGTCTCGGCCGAACTCGTTGACCAGATCAATGGCATAGACCGAGTTGCCCTTGGATTTGGACATTTTGTCGGTGTTGGTCAGCAGCCACGGGTGCCCGAAAATCTGCTTGGGCAGCGGGATGTCCAGCGCCATCAGCATGATGGGCCAATAGAGCGTGTGGAACCGCAGAATGTCCTTGCCGATGACGTGTACGTCGGCCGGCCAGTATTTGTCGTATAGCGGCCCCGAACCGCCGGGGCTGTAGCCCAGCGCGGTGATGTAGTTGCTCAGCGCGTCGAGCCAGACATAGATGACATGCCCCGGGTCAAACTCAACCGGAATGCCCCACGAGAAGGACGTGCGGGACACGCACAGGTCGCTAAGCCCCGGCTCCAGAAAGTTGTTGACCATTTCATTTTTGCGCGACTCGGGCACAATGAAGTCCGGATGCTCGTCAATGTGCTTTTTCAGCCGCTCGGTGTAGTTGGACAGCTTGAAGAAATAGGCCTCTTCCTCGGCCTTTTCGACCGCCGCGCCGCAGCTGGGGCACACCCCGCCCGCGTCGGCCACCTGCGTCTCGGTATAATACCCTTCACAGGGCAGACAGTACAGACCCTCGTATTTGCCTTTGTAGATGTCGCCCTGATCGTAGAGCTTTTTGAACATTTTCTGGACGGCGCGCATGTGTTTTTTGTCGGTGGTGCGGATAAAGCCGTCATAGGAGACGCCCATGGCGTCCCATATGGAGCGCACCTCACCGGCCACACGGTCGACAAGAGCCTGTGGCTCAACGCCCTCCGCCTCGGCCTGCTTCTGGATTTTCTGGCCGTGCTCGTCGGTACCGGTCAAAAAATAGACGTCGTGCCCCTGCGAGCGCCGGTGCCGCGCGATGGCGTCAACCAGAACCGCCTCATAGGTGTTGCCGACATGGGGCGTCCGGGAGGTGTAGACAATGGCGGTGGTGATATAAAAACGACTCATGGTCATCCAACTCCTGTTTCCTGAGTGAGCCGCGGGGCGCAACGAAGTCTGTCCCCCGCACTCGCCGGGACGATGTAACGAAGCTTATGGGGCGAAAGGGCGAAGGTGATCTCTTTTTCCCGAACGATTTCTCCGTCCAGATTGATCGGCATGTCGTCGTCGGCCGATATGGTCAGGCGATGACCCCGCCGCGCCAGCACGGCGTCGCCCAGCTTGTCGAGCTCTCCGCGCGCGTATTGCGACAGGTGCCGGATGAGAAAGACGCGCGAGACGTCCCGTACCAGCACAAAGTCCAGCCATCCGTCGTCGAGGCGCGCCTGCGGCGCCGGGCGGTAGCCTCCGCCATAATATTGTCCGTTGCAGGCCAAAAGCATACTGTAGCGCCCCGACATGGCCTCGCCGTCCAGCGTCACACGGTAGAACCGATGCAGTCCCTTGACCATGTTGACCAGAACCGAAAGATCATAGGCGCGGCGCGGATGCTTGCGGCCCAGATGCTTGTAGCGGTGAACCCGATCGGCGACTCGGGCGTCGAAGCCGACCGACGCGATGTTGAGCGCCAGATGCTCCCCGGCCGAGATGAGATCAAAGGTTTGCACTTCGCCGTCCAACAGCGCCGAAAGGTCTTGGAAAGACTTGGACTGCTCGCCGAACGAACGCAAAAAATCGTTGCCGGTGCCGCCCGGCAGTGTGGTGACCGCCAGATTCGGCCGTCCGGCTACGGCGGGCAGCGCCTGATTCATGGTGCCGTCGCCGCCGCAGAGATAGACGCGCCACGCGCTGTCGTCGGTCGCGTCGCGGATGACATCGGCCACCCGGTCGCCGGGCTGAAGCGTGACCAGCCGGGGCGCGAGGCCCCGTCGTTCGCACTGCGCGAGAATGTCGGGCAGCCACGCCTCCGAGGAACCGGAGCTCCCGGCCGCCGGATTGACGATGAACAGGTGGCGCGTTTCGTGTGTCAATATGCTCATTCGACCTCGGGCACAACAAGCTTGTTGATGAGATCATAGAAGCTCTGGCCGTCCTCTTCGGTGCCGTGGATCTCAACGCGCACCGGGCGGGACAGATCGACGCTGAAGATGCCCATGATGGACTTGGCATCCAGCACATAGCGTCCGGCGATGACGTCGATGTCGAAGGGCTGGTCGCAGGCCGCGCTGACAAACTGCTTGACGTCGCTGATGGAAGACAGCAATACATTGAAAATTTTCATGGTGGTTTTCCTCCTTGCACCACGCGGGGCGGGCGGGCTATAATAGGGACAACCCCGCTTTCCACGGTTATTCAATGTATTATATCAGAAACTTTGACAAGTGCAAGAGTAGAAGAGCCGAGTCTGGCCATAGGGGAAATAAGAAATTGCAGGGGCGGCTAAACCAAGAAAACGGCTCTTACGCAAACCGTTTTCTGTTTAGACACACCGGAGATGGCTTATTTGCCCGGCCATGGCCAGCGCTCGAGGCTTGATCCAGAAGAGCCGGGGACGATGTGACTTTCTTTGCGCCAAGAAAGTCACCAAAGAGGCGCTTAAGAGGAACCCTTTCGATCGGGTTCCCCTTAAGAATCCCTTCCTCAACCGACCAAGGGGCCGCGACCCCGTTGGATCCCCGGAGGGGTGGGGACGGGGGGGCAACGCGCAGAGCCGCATCCCCGTAAGGAGCACATCGTGCGCCCACGGTTGTGCAACCCGTTGGAGGGCATGACATCCCTGACGCGCCGCCTGTCGTACCGCGTAGTTACGGTTCTTCGTCGTAGGGGCGCACTGTGTGCGCCCGCAGCTACCCGTTGTCCGACCGGACGGCCAATGGCCTCCCCTATAATGCCGAAGTCAATATTTCACCCCCCAAACCGCACCAGCCGTTAAGGCTTAGGGAGTACGGCTGCTCAACGCTCGACGTTCACCGAAACCATTGAGCTCACCGTTTCGGAGACCGTGCATCAACCTGCAGAGCCCGGATGATAGCGTTTGCGCCATGGCGGTCTGCGCTGAGGTTGACCTCGTTCTCTAAAACGATTCTTTGGTTCCTTTCGCATCGCCAGGAGAAAGGAACGTCCTTCCATCGTACCCCCCGGCAGGGGCGCATCCACAACTGTTCACCGACAGGAGGCCTCCCATTGCGTTTCGCCATCACCACCCTGGGCTGCAAAGTCAATCAGGTTGAATCGGACGGCATGGCCGAGTGGCTGACACAGCGCGGTCATGCCCGCGTGTTGTGGCACGATCCGGCCGACGTCTACCTCGTCAACACCTGCTCGGTCACGGCGATGAGCGACGCCAAATCACGCCAGAAAATCGCCGGGGTGCGCAAGGCCAACCCCGACGCCCTGGTGGCCGTGTGCGGGTGTATGACCGAGGGGCAAAACATCGACCTGCCCGGCGTCGATCTGGTGGGCGGCACGCGGGACCGCCTGGCCTTTCTGGTGAGCCTATGCGACTTGGCCGAGCGCCGCGCAGACATTCAACCGGAGGCCCTCGCGCGCGCGCAACTGGAGACCTGCCCCTCCGCACAACCAGAGTCCCCCGCGCCCGCCCGGGACACGAACGCCAACGGGAAGCGCCCCAGCTTCGAGCCCCTGCCCGTACCGGCACAAGGCGGCCCGCGCACCCGCGCTTTCTTAAAAATTCAGGACGGCTGCGACAACTTCTGCGCCTATTGCGTCATCCCCTACCGGCGCGGAACGCCCCGTTCCCTGCCGCTGGCCGACGCGGGAAAACAGATACAAGCCCTGTCGGACGCGCCGGAAATTGTATTGACCGGCATTGAAATTGCCAAGTATGGCCGCGACTTGCCCGGAAGTCCCACACTGGCCGACTTGATCGCGCTGGCGCGCCAAGCCGCGCCAAATGCCCGCCTGCGGCTGGGCTCGCTGGAGCCACCCTGCGTCGATGACGCCTTGATCGAAGCCATGGCCGCCGCGCGCGTCTGTCCGCAGTTTCATCTGTCGCTGCAGTCGGGCTGTGATGAAACCCTGCGCGCCATGGAGCGGCGATACGACACGGCGCTGTATGCCGGCCGGGTCGACGTCCTGCGACGCGTCTTCCCCGGATGTGCCGTCACCACCGATCTGATCGTGGGATTTCCCGGGGAATCGGAGCGAAACTTTGAACAGAGCCTCCGGTTCGTTGAGGAACAGGCGCCGGCGCGCGTGCATGTGTTCCCCTATTCCAAACGCCCCGGCACCAAAGCCGCCGCGCTGGACGGCCACCTGACCGTGGCCGCCAAAAAAGAGCGGGCCGGCATCGCGGGCGCGCTGGCCCGGCGTCTGGCCGAGACCTATGCGCAAAGCGCCGTCGGCCAAACCCGCCCCGTGCTGTTTGAGCGCGACCGCGACGGATGGCTGTCCGGTCACGCCGACACCTACGTCACCGTTACCTGTCCCGGACACGGCCTGTCCGGCCAGACGCGGGCGGTAGAGATCCTGTCGGCACAGGGCGACGCCTGTATAGGCCGCCTGAGCGCGCGCTAATCAAAAGGCGTCGTGTCTCCGTGTACCTAACGGACGAGTTCACGAAACGGAGGATCTCTCAATGGATCACAACCAAAACAAACCCCGCCTCCCGCTCTGGAGCCTGGTCGCGGGCGTCGCGCTCATCACCGCGCTGCTCTGGCTGCTGGTCAGCGTCTACTGCGCGCTGATCGTGGGCGCGTCGCTGTGCCTCATCCTGCTGTCGACGGGCATCGTCACACGCGCTTGGTCGCGCAAACGGAAGGCCGCCGCCTACCTCGGCATGGCGCTGTGCGTCGTTATCATCTTTTTTGTGTCGGCCGGTCTGTTTCTGAGCGCTCTGGGCAACGAAGACGAGACCCCCCAAACAGATGAATATGACACGACCGACGGGTACTACAACGAGGACGGCTGGGAAGGATGAGTCCCGGCGCTGCCTGGCCGCGCGCCGACATTCATATGGGGCCGCGCCCATACCGGCCGGGCGGTACTTTCATTACAGCTCAAAACAACAGACCCTGCCGAACGCTCGCCGCGCCCCATGCCCGCCCCGCTCAACGCCGTCGCCGCGTTTCTCCGCGAAGGTTGGAACGGGACCCTGTGTCTGCGCCGCAAACGACCCCCTCGCATATTTTTGATGACAAATGATGCTGAGCAAGGTAAAATAGACTGAAAACGCTCATTTGCAATCGGCTGTTGTCAAAGATTCACACGGAGGCACAACATGGG
>JAVBPF010000097.1:0-4588 GCA_031549735.1 Oscillospiraceae bacterium | reverse complement strand
CGCTCGTATGTTTTATACTGGTTTTGCTTTTCTGTATTCTTCATAAACTTACTTTAAAGCAAACAGCGAGGTTGGTAAACCCTTTTGGGGACCCAACCTCGCTGTTTTTTTCAGGTGCGCTTATTCTGCAACGCACCCTTTGACACGTTGTATTGATCCAGCGTTTACTACGTTGTCTTTTGGGGCAGAACGGTTTGCGGGTCGACCGGCTCGTCGTCCTTGACAATGGCCAGATGCAGATGATTGCCCAGGGCGGCTTCGCCTAGCGCCGAGGTGCTGACCGCGCCGATCAAGTCCCCCTTGCTGACACTGTCGCCGACCTTGACGGCGGGGGTCTTGTTCAGGTTTCCGTAGATGCTTTCGAGGGATTTGCCGTGCTCGACGACCACGACGGTACCCAGCATCGAATCCTCATAGATGTCGGTCACCTTTCCGTCGGCGATGGCGGTTACCTTGGCGTTGGCGGACGTCCCGATGTCGATGCCCATATGCACACGGTAGTCGGCCATGGTCTGGTCATAGATCAGCTCATCCTTCGCAAAAGGCGTGATGACCTGTCCCTGTACCGGCCAGGCGTAGGTGAGCGCGGCCTGCTTGGGTTTTTCCGAGGCCTTGGCTTCGGGCGTCGGACTCGGAGCCGGCGAGGGAGATTCGTTGGCCGGGTTCACACTGGGCGGTGCGGCCGACGGCAGGGTCTCCCCGAAGACCGGGATGGCGCCGGTGTCATCGTCATTCAGGTCGAAGTCCCCGACCTGCGAGGAATCGCCCAGATCGACATTGCTCTGATCGGGCAGATCCCAATCCTCGTTGAGCGCATCGTTGATGTTGTCCAGATAAGCGTTGCCGAGGTCGGTCGCATCCGGCGCCGAACTGAAAAACAGTGCGTACCCGGATATGGCGATGGCCAGCACACACACAAACAGGACGAGATAAAAACCTTTGCCCGCGAAGAAGTCCAAAATTCGGTTGGCAGATTGTTTCTTCATCATTAACACCTCCGATGGGAGTATGCCCTCGGAGAGGGAAGATTAGTCATAACATCATAAAAAATGTTAGAGAATAGTTTAGGCGCTCCTGGCGGAGCGCCTAAGGGAATAAATCCATTGATTTTCGGGCTGTTTAGCTCTTCTTCCAAGCGGCGGGCACAAACAGCACCAGAATCGGAAAAATCTCCAACCGCCCGATCAGCATGCAGATTTCCAATGTGATTTTGGAAACGATGGAGAAATCGGCAAAGTTGCCGCTCGGACCCACCCCGCCCAGACCGGGGCCGATGTTGGATACGCACGAGATGACCGCCGTCACCGAGGTGACCATATCCCGGCCGTCCCAGGAGACAATCAGTGAGGCCAGCAAAATGATGCCCATATAGGCGAAGAAGAACAGCGACACACGTCCGATGATCAGCTCGTCGAGCGCCCTTCCGTCACTGCGCACCGTACTGACCGAGCGCGGATGCAAAATCTTTTTGATGTCGCGGTAAATGCCCTTGATCAGGATGTTCAGCCGTGTGACCTTCAGTCCACCGCCGGTGCTGCCCGAACAGGCGCCCACCAGCATCAAAAAGACAATGACCATTTGAGAAAAGGCCGGCCACAGCCCGAAGTCGGTGGAGGAAAACCCGGTGGTTGTGATGATGGAGGAAACTTGAAAATAGGAGTGCTCCAACGCCGTGCCGAAGGAGGTCATGGTGGGCGCGGCGCCCAGTACGGAACGGGTCAGATCCAAGGCGATGAGCAGCACCGCCATCGTGATGATGCCGATGTACAGGCGCAGCTCGGAGTTGTGGCGCACCTCTCGATAACGGCGTTTCAGCATATAGAAGTACAGCGCGAAGTTGACGCCGAACATGATCATAAAGGTGGAGGTGATGATGTTGATGGCCGAACTCTGATAGAACCCGATGCTGGCGTTTTTGATTGAGAAGCCGCCGGTTCCGGCCGTGGCCAGCGAATGGTTGATGCTGTCAAACAGCGGCATACCGGCCACGCACAGCGCGACGATCATGGCCGCGGTCAGGCAAAAGTACATGGAATACAGGATTTTGGCCGTGTCGCCGATGCGAGGTACGATTTTGGAGGGCGAGGGGCCGGGACTCTCGGCGCGCAGTAGCTGAATCGAGCGCTCGCCCAGCGAGGGCAGCAGCGCCAGGAACAGGATGAGAACGCCCATGCCGCCGACCCAATGGGTAAAGCTGCGCCAGAACAGCAGACAGTGCGGCACGATTTCCACATTGCGCAGAATGGAAGCGCCGGTCGTCGTGAAGCCGGAAATGGTTTCAAACAGCGCGTCCACAAAAGAGGGGGTAACACGAGAGATGAAAAAGGGAAGCGCCCCAAACGCCGACAGGGTCAGCCAGGACGCGCCCACGATGACGAAGCCCTCCCGGGCATAAAGGCCGTGGCGGAAATGGCGGGTGAGGAACAACAGCACGCCGCCCAGCGCCGCCGCCGACAGCGCGGGGATCAGAAAGGAGTGCCATTCCTGTTCGTGGTAAAACAGGGCGACCAGAATGGGCAACAGCATGACCGCGGCCTCGACCAACAATACATAGCCCAGGACGCGGCCGACCAACTTAATGTTCATGAGAGAACCCCACTCACAAAGATATCTTTCAGGTGACGGATGCTGGAGCGTACCGAAACGATGATGACGCTGTCGCCCGGCTCCAGCGTGGAGCTTCCGTTAGGGATGATGATCCTGTTGCGGCGCACAATGACCGCAATGAGGATACCGGGTTTGAGCGGGATGTTTTTGAAGGGCTTGCCCAGATGAGGCAGCTCCTTGGTGACCTTGAATTCCGCGGCCTCCGCGCGGCCGTCCACGATGGGATAGAGCGTCTCCATCACGCTGCCTTCAGAGTTTTCCAATCCGCGCACCAGGTGAATGATCTGCGCGGCCGTGATGGTTTTGGGACTGACCACGCTGTCCAGTCCCAGTGCGTGTACCACCGGCGCGTAGTTTTGCCGGTTGGATTTGGCCACGACGCGCGCGATACCGTTTTGCATGGCGCACAGCGCGACCATCAGGTTGTCCTCATCCCGGTCGGTCAAAGACACAAACGCGTCGGTCTCCGTGAAGTTTTCTGAGTCCAGCACGTCCAGGTCGGTGCCGTCGGCGTGGATGACGGTGACACCGGACAGCGCCTCGGACAATTCATGGCAGCGTTTCTCGGACAGCTCGATGAGCTTGATCTTCACGCCCATCTGCATCAGCAAATCGGCCAGATACTGCGCGATGCGCCCGCCGCCCACAATCATGGCGTCGCGTATCCGGTCGTTGTTGCGGCCCAGCGAGCGGAAAAAATGCGTAATGGCGGGCGGCTCGCCGGTGACATAGACCCGGTCGCCGGCCAGAAAGATATCCTCGCCGCCGGGGATAAGAACCTCGCCGTTGCGCTCGCGCGCGCAGAACAGAATTTCGGACGGAATGCGCTTGCGTAGCGAGGCCAGTTTGGCGCCGGCCACAAAGTCGCCCTCGGCGATCACGAATCCGGCCATTTCCACCTTGCCGCGCACAAACGTGTCCAGCTTGATGACACCGGGGAACCGCAGTATCCGGGAGATTTCCCGGGCGGTGGCCTGTTCGGGATTGATGACCATGTCGATGTCCAGCTCACGCTTGATCATGTTGACGTCGTAAGCGTATTCGGGGTCGCGGATGCGCGCCACGGTGTACTTGGCGCCCAGCTTTTTGGCGGTCAGGCAGCACACCATGTTCATTTCGTCGGTGCTGGTAGCCGCGATGAGCAAGTCGGCTTCGGCCACACCGGCATCCATCAGGATGGAGGAGCGCATACCGTTGCCGCGGATACACAGTACGTCGAGCTGATCGTCGGCTTTGCGCAGCGCCTCTTCGTTCTTGTCGATGATGACGACATCATGCTTGGCATGGGAGAGCTGATCGGCCAGGGTGTAGCCCACTTTACCGTCGCCTACGATGAGAATTTTCACGAAAACTCACGCTTTCCTGTTGATGGGGTGTTTCGCCGATTGGCACATCCACTAAGATAGCACGTTTCACTGGAAAAGTCCATCCTTGGAAGGGCGCTTTAGGCCGAAGTTATTCCGCGTCAGTTTTCGAGGGCCTGCGGAGTTGATTTTTCGACGCTTACCCCTGCATAATAATGCCGTAAAATGTCCCGGTACGACTGTCCCTGCCGCGCCATCATCAGCGCGCCGTATTGGCTCAGCCCGACGCCGTGGCCATAACCCAGCGTGTCGAACACGAGCGTACTGTCCTTGACCACCAGCGTGAAGTTGGGCGAGGCCAGACCGCACAGCGCGCGCATGGTCAGACCGGACAGCGTCCGCGTGCCCACCTGCATCGAAACCACGCCGCCGCTTTCGCTGCGCGTGAGCGCGCCGAACCAGCGATCGGGGGCGTCGTCCAGGGTGTCGTCCGGCCAGGCGGCCAGAAAGGCTTTCTTGAAGTCGTCGGCGCTGAGCTCCACATGTCCCTGATAATGTGTAGCGTTTTTGTCCTCGGCACTGTCGACGGCAGACAGGTAGGGCAGATCACGCCCCCACATGTCGGCGGCCGATTCCGTTTTCCCGGAGGAAATGGCGAAACACACGGCCAGAATGGG
>JAVBPF010000093.1:0-15546 GCA_031549735.1 Oscillospiraceae bacterium | reverse complement strand
GGGTCATTTCATCGATGTGTCCGAAATCACCTCGGCGCGCTGGAGCAAGCTCTACGCGCGCTTTGAGGACATATTGGCCCACCCGGGCGACTACACCCAGTCGGCAGCCGGCCGGGTGATGGCCGCCCTTTTTTATGAACCCTCGACCCGGACAAGCTTTTCATTTCAAACCGCCATGATGCGCCTGGGCGGCAGCGTATTTTCGATGAACAATCCCGGATCGACCTCGGTCGCCAAAGGGGAAAGTCTGGCCGACACGGTCATCATGTGCTCCGGCTACGCCGATGTCACGGTGCTTCGCCATCCGTTGGAGGGAGCCGCCAAAGCGGCTTCACTCTACGCCCGCGGTCCGGTCATCAATGCCGGAGACGGCGGCCATCAGCACCCGACGCAGACGCTGACCGATCTGACCACCATCCAGCGCTACCTGGGGCAGACAAGCGGCCTGGCCATCGGTTTCTGCGGCGACCTGCGCTTTGGTCGCACCGTGCATTCCCTGATTGAGGCGCTGATGCGCTTTCCAAACAACCAGTATTTCCTCATCTCGCCGCTCGACCTGACCATCCCGCCTTATCTGCAGCAGCAACTTCGCGAGCAAAACGCCAAAGTGTTCGCCGTAACGGGTTTGGAGGCCACCATCCCGCAGCTCGATGTGCTGTATATGACCCGCATTCAGAAGGAGCGGTTTGTCGATCCGCTGGAGTACGAACGGTTCAAGGGCGTCTATGTGTTGACGCCGAACGTGATGCGCCGCGCCAAGAAAGAGATGATCGTCATGCACCCGCTGCCGCGCGTCGATGAGATCACCACGGCGGTCGACGACGACCCGCGCGCCGTCTATTTTGAACAGGCGCGGTTGGGGATGTACATCCGCATGTCTTTGATCCTCGACCTTCTTGAGACGCCCTTCACGCCTTCGGTCAAACCGGAGCCCTGTGATTTCATCTGCACGAATGAACGCTGCATCACCCGCGCCGAGCCCGGTCTGCCGCCGATGGAGAAAGACGGTGTGTGCGGGTATTGTGAAAATTGAAGAGCCGAGTCGACGCGCAGGGAGCACAGTGAATGCAGCAGGTGGGGAAACCAAGTCCCCCGCAGGGTACTGTTTCCACGAATGCGGAATGAACAGTGTGACCGGCCGCGCGGCGCGCTCGAGGCTTGACATCGAAGAGCCGAGTCGACGCGCAGGAAGAACAACGGTACTTTCCTCACATGGTCATTGACGGGGCGACGACGTTGTCTATATAATAAAATTGCTCAAGACCGAAACGGCTTGTAAGCCGAAAAATACAGGGAGTGAAGGATATGAAGCGAACCCGTTTGGCGCTGTTTGTCCTGGTGTGCACACTGGGGTGTATGCTGTTCCCCGTGACGGCCACGGCGGCCGGCGGCGCGTTCGGCCAAGTGGTGGCGGTCGGCGACGAGCTCCTGTTCATCCGGCCGGACAAAACGCTGTGGAGCGTCTCACTCGATGACGTGGATCCGGAGCAGTTGACGCCGGATAGAATGGTAGATTGGTTCAGCGAGCCGGTCAAGCTGTTGGACAACATTGTCGAAGTTTATGCCGCCGATGATACATACTATGCCCTGAGCGCCAGCGGCACACTGTGGGCGTGGGGCTACAACGCATACGGTCAGATCGGCGACGGCACGATGGACTCCCGTGACGAGCCGTTTCAAGTGATGGACGGCGTCGCGCAGATCTGGCCGGGGTACTTTGACGGATCCTATTATCAGCATTACGGGGACTTCATTCTGGCCCTCAAAACCGACGGCACGCTTTGGGGATGGGGCGACAACTCTCAGGGACAGCTTGGCAATGAAGAGAATGAGGAAGAACACGAGCCCATCAAGATCATGGATCAGGTAACCACCTGTAACGTGGGCGAAGAGAGCGTTTGTGT
Source organism: Oscillospiraceae bacterium (assembly GCA_031549735.1). Taxonomy (GTDB): domain Bacteria; phylum Bacillota; class Clostridia; order Oscillospirales; family UBA929; genus JAVBPF01. Next base: position 13,642 of record JAVBPF010000093.1, on the reverse strand, counting down.
CATCCGAAACGACAAATCTCTCTGGGTCTGGGCCTACAACGATCCCGCTTACGATGTGTCCGCCTCCGGACGCGCGCCGTTGAAAATGACCGACGACGCCGTCGCGGCTTCCTGCCATCTGGGCGGCGGTTTGGTGCTGAAAAGTGATAAAACGCTGTGGCTGTGGGGCACCGGAAGCCAGGACAACATCAACGCCTCCAAACAATTGATGGGGGATGTTGCGGCGTTTGCTCCGGGCGTTGTGCTGAAAACCGACGGTACGCTGTGGACATGGGATACCTACGAATACTATCGTATTGAAACAGGCAGCAATGACATCCCGACGCCGACCAAGGCACTGGACAATGTAAGCTGGATCGATCCCCGCGGCTCTGCCGCGATATTGAAGGACGGCTCCCTTTGGGTGACGGATTATGGCGGCGAATTCACCGAGGTCATGTCTGACGTGCACAGCACCATTTACGGCATGTTCATCATAGACAACAGCGGTGTTTTGTGGCTTCGGGAGCCCTACGGCTCCGAGGCGGAGATCTTTCCGCTGATCGCAGATGTGGCCAAACCCAGCCTGTCCGGCAGCGGCGGCGGAGATTTCCCCTGGATGATGGTGTTGATCGCCGCGGGCGTTGTCGTTGCTGGCCTCGTGGTTCTGTTTCTGATCAAGGGCAAAAAAAAGAAGGCGTCCGCGCCGCCCACGTACGGTCAGCCGTACGATGCACCCACATATGGTCAACCATACAACGGGCCTCAGCAGGGGCAACCATACAACGCGCCTCAGCAGGGCCAACCATACAACGTGCCCCAGCAGGGGCAACCGTACAACGCGCCTCAGCAGGGGCAGGCATACAACGTGCCTCAGCAGGGGCAGCCGTACAACGTGCCACAGCAGGGGCAGCCGTACAACGCGCCTCAGCAGGGGCAACCGTACAACGCGCCACAGCAGGGGCAGCCGCCATCTCTCCCCGCGGAAGACGTCCGCACCTGCGTCGGTTGCGGCGCGGAGCTTCCGCTTAACGCGCGGTTTTGCGCGAAGTGCGGGTCGCCGCAGTAAACAACAACCCGAAGGGCGGGAGACATCGGTCTCCCGCCCTTCCTTCATGCCATAGAGTCACATCTTTCCATGTACAGGCCTTGCCCCCGTCAGGGCGACAGGCATCTATCTGATCGGACTGGCGCCAGGGGCATTGTCCGTCAGAATCAATACTCGGACTTCTTGGCGTAGTTTTTGTTGTTGGCGATGAAATCGGTTCTGCTGCCGCTCGTGTTGCCGGCGGCAAACGTGGAATCCATGCGGCTGTAAGCCTTGCCGTTAAAATAAACGCTACTGTTGATTTTGACCCAGCCCACATTGTTGATGTAGACCTCGTTCCAGGCGTGATAGACGTTGTTGGGCGCGACATAGCCCATAATGAGCTTGGTGGGGATGCCCTGACTGCGCAGCATAGCGCCCATCAGAGACGAGTAGTCGAAACAAATGCCCTTTTTGCTGGACAGGATGGTGTCGACGTTGGGGACATAGCCGTTAAGCTTGCCGGCGGTGACATCGGCGGCCTTTTGCTTGTCGTAGGAAATGTTTTGCACGACGTATTGGTAAATGGCCTTAACCTTCTCCAGATCAGAGCTTTTGCCCTTGCAGAGCTCGGCCGCTTTGCTTACGGCCTTGGAGCTGCTGGTATAGTTGATAAGCTGCGTAGGCACCGTATAGGGCGCGTTCGCATTGCTCAGCTTGACGGTAAGACTCTGCGTCTGAACCACGGCGTAGGAGTTGCCCGAGACGTTCTCCAGCACCTTGATCGTATAGTTGCCGTTGCCCATCTGCAGGGGGTAGGTCTCATACTGCGCTTTGTTGTTCAGATCATAGACATAGTTGCCGTCTTCTTTGCCGTTTTCCATTTTGATGATCTTGACTTTCAAACCCTTGGACGTGGCGTTCAGATAGGAGATCCGGATATAGCCTTTGTCCTTGTTTGTGGCGTCAATTCTTGATTTGTTGCCGGTATAGATCAGGTCGGAGGCGTCGGCCGACGCCTGTTTGGCGCTGGACACCTCGCCTGCATTCTGCGCGGCCGGCGCTGTACTTGGGGCAGCGGGCGCTTCCGGCGGTTGTTGCCTGACGTCGGCGGCCGGCGTTGGGTCTGTTGTGGGCGCGGGGGGTTCGGGTGTCGTCGCGTCGGCTGATTCGGGCCGAATCACTCTCTTGTCGATATCCAGCGGAGAGGCGCCGTAAGAGAGCACCGCGGTGAAGGTGACGAACAACAAGAAACTCATCAACAAACTGACCATACGCTTCACAGTCACAACTTCCTTTCGGTTTTTCCGCCGAGACGAAAAAACTCTTTCTTCCCGAAGGAAGAAAGAGCAGTTCTTTTCCTCTTCGGCAACTGGCTGCCAGCCACCAAAAGGTGGGTCAGGCCCTATAGCTTTGCGTCACTGCCTTTCGACAGCTTTGCCTTTTCGTGTATGCAATTGTTAAAAACGGACAGATGGCCACACAAAAACCGCTTGCCGGAGGTCATGAAGCTCCAGTTTGCACTAATGTGTTATCTGACCTATTGGTATCTTACCACAATTCCTCGGGGGTGTCAAGAAAAGGACACTCAAAAAACTTCACAGAAAGACAAGTTGCTTCCAACGGGTTTTGCACAATTTGCCCAAGGGAGGGACGGATAACCACCGGATGGGATTTCCGGGCACTCCGACGCTGTCCGGCGCATAGTATGGGGGGAAAATATCCGGCAGGGGGAGAGTGATTCTGTGAGCGCCAATACCCGTTTCTACTTCAAGCCCGGCGAAAACGAGCGAATTGAGACCAATGTTACCGCAACGCCCGATTGCCGCAGTGCCATATGCGGTGTCGTGCGGGACACGGAGGGCCGCCCGGTACCCGATGCGCTCTGTATGCTGTTTTCGGTGGGCGGGTCGGACGCGCTGGCGCCGGCCGGTCAGGGCTTCACCGACGACGCGGGGCAATTTGTGTTCGGACCGCTGACGGCGGGGCAGCTATACATGATTAAGGTGTACAAGGACAACGTGAAGTGGCGAACCCTTGAAATTGCGCCCGAGGGGTAAGGCGAAGGGGTGGTGTCGGGGTAGGCGGGAGGATTGTGTGACGGTGGGGCGGACATGGTCTGCCCTTGGAGACGGGTAGGAGGTGTGCCTACCCGTTTTATCTTTAGGCAACCGCACACAAATCGGCGTGTATTGAGCCGGTTTGTGCGCGGTTCCTTTATATTGTAGCCCTGCTTCGGCGCGATACCGTCTCGACAGAAGCAGGAAGCCCTTCAATGCCTGCTGTTTTTTCGCCGCGCAGATGCCCCTTCGTAAAACGTCCCGCCCCTCTTTTTTTCTCCTTGACTCTCCCCAAAACAGTGCTATAATAAGAATCAGAAATCATTCTGCCAGGTGCTTGGAGGTAGAACCTCCGGCCCTCGCGGGGGTTTCGTTTTTGCTTTTCTGAAAACGTAAAAAGCCGAAATGACCCCTCAATTTAGAAGGAGGAATGATGATGAGCAACCGTATTTTCAACTTCTCAGCAGGCCCCGCCATGATGCCGGAAGAGGTATTGTCCCGCGCCGCGTCGGAGATGCTCGACTACAAGGGCTCCGGCATGTCGGTCATGGAAATGAGCCATCGCGGTCCTGATTTTCTGGCCATCTACAATGACGTGGTGGCCCGGCTCAAAGCAGTCATGCAAATTCCCGACAACTACCGTGTGCTCCTGCTGCAGGGCGGCGCCACCCTCCAGTTCTCCGCCGTTCCGTTGAACCTGCTCCCGGTGGGCGGCACAGCCGACTACGCTGTCACCGGTCAGTTTGCCGGCAAGGCCAAAAAAGCGGCCGACATGTACGGCGACATCCGCGTGGCCGTCGACACCAAAAGCGAAAACTTTGCCCGCATTCCGGCTCCGTCCGAGCTGAAGCTCAATGACAGCGCCGCCTACTTCCACTACTGCATGAATAATACCATCTTCGGCACGCTCTGGTCCTATGTTCCCGAGACCGGCGACGTGCCGCTGGTCAGTGATATTTCATCCTGCATCCTGTCCGAGCCGCTGGATGTGTCCAAGTTCGGCCTGCTGTATGCCGGCGCGCAGAAAAACATGGGCCCTGCCGGTCTGACCGTGGTCATTGTCCGTGAGGATCTCACCGGTCACGCGCGCGCCGACTGCCCCGACCTGCTCAACTACGCCTCTCAGATCAAGGGCGATTCGATGGTCAACACCCCGGCCACCTACGGCATCTATCTGCTCGGCCTCGTGCTGGAGTGGATCGAAAGCCTGGGCGGCCTGACGGCCATGCAGAAGCGCAACCGGGAAAAGGCGGCCATTCTGTACGACGTGCTGGACAGCAGCAAGCTCTACAAGGGCGCGGCCGACAAGGATTCCCGCTCCATGATGAACGTCACCTTCTCCACCGGCTCCGAGGAGCTGGACGCCAAGTTCGTCAAAGAAGCCAAGGCGCAGGGATTGTGCACCCTGAAGGGTCACCGCGCCGTCGGCGGTATGCGCGCCTCCATCTACAACGCCATGCCCAAAGAGGGCATTGAGAAGCTGGCCGCGTTCATGAAGGAGTTCGAAAAGAACAACGGATAGGGATGATTTCCGGGGGTTAGCGGGCACCGCCCGCTAACCCCCGATTTTTCAAAGGTCAGAAGGGAGGCCGTCACATGAAACGCCTGTACAAAACCCGTACCGGAAAACTCTGCGGCGTCTGCGAGGGACTGGCCGAATACGGCGGCATCGACCCCACGCTAGTGCGCTTCGGATTCATTGTGTTCGGCTGTTTCGGCGCGGGCCTCATCGCCTACATCGCCGCGGCCATTGTCATGCCGTACAAGGACGAGGTCATGTGAGTTCCCCCCATAATAAGGAGAATTATAATGTATAACGTACTGACACTCAACAAAATCGCCGCGGTCGGCACCGATCAGCTCGACCCGAAGAAGTATACGCACGCCACAGAAATCGAAAACCCCGACGCCGTTTTGGTGCGTTCGGCCGACATGCATGATTTCGATTTGTCCGGCAAGCTCAAATGCATCGCGCGCGCCGGCGCCGGCACCAACAACATCCCCATCGACAAGTGCTCCGAAAAGGGTATCGTCGTGTTCAACACCCCCGGCGCCAACGCCAACGCCGTCAAAGAGCTGGTGCTGTGTTCTCTGTTCCTTTCCTCGCGTGACATCGCGGGCGGTCTGGCCTGGGCGCAGACGTTGCAGGGTGAGGGCGATCAGGTCGGCAAGCTGGTGGAAAAGGGCAAAAGCGCCTTTGCCGGTCCGGAAATCATGGGTAAGACGCTGGGTATCGTGGGTCTGGGCGCCATCGGCGTCATGGTGGCCAACGCCGCGCTCGAGTTGGGCATGGATGTGCTCGGATTTGACCCCTACATTTCGGTCGACGCCGCCTGGGGCCTGTCGCAGAAGGTGCGCCGCGCCCGCGATCTCAAGCACATTTACGCCGAGAGCGACTATATCTCCATCCATGTGCCGCTGAACAACGAGACGCGCGGCATGTTCAACGCCGACGTGTTTGCCACGGTCAAGCCCGGCCTGCGGCTCATCAACGCCGCCCGCGCCGATCTGGTCGTCTCCAAAGACCTGCTGGCCGCGCTGGAGGACGGCAAGGTGGCCTCCTATGTCACCGATTTCCCCAACGCCGATATGCTCGGTCACAAGAAAATTGTGGCCATCCCGCATCTGGGCGCCTCGACACCCGAGAGTGAGGACAACTGCGCCCGTATGGCCGTCAGTGAAATGGCCGACTTCCTTGAATACGGCCACATCAAAAACTCGGTCAACTTCCCCGATATCGCGCTTGAAGTGGGTCAGGGCGGCACGCGGCTGTGCGTGACGCACCGCAACAGCCAGGGCGTCATCGGTCAGATCGCCGAGAAGGTGGGCGCGCACGGCATCAACATCGAGAATATGGTCAATAAGTCCAAGAAGGAGTTGGCCTGTTCGTTGTTTGATTTGGCCGGCAAGCCCGACGACGCGCTGGCCGACGAGTTGAAGAAAATGCCCGACGTGCTGGGCGTGCGGATTATTTTGTAATTGATCCTTATGTCAAGAGGCATGGCCATCGGCCGTGCCTCTTTTTGTTGCCTGCTGACCATTGGCCAGTGCCCCCCCCGCGGCACAAAAGAATCCTTGACAGGACACCTACCACGTGTTACTATATACCGGTACAGAGTGACACTGCATACAAGTCACACAAAGTAGAGGGCGTGATGAGCATCGAAAACCTCACCGAGATGCTGAAGGGCGTATTGGAGGGCTGTGTTCTGGAGATCCTCAGCCAGGAGGAAACCTATGGCTATGAGATCACGCGGCGGCTGAACACCCTCGGGTTTTCGGACGTCGTGGACGGAACGGTCTACACCATCCTGATGCGGCTGGAAAAAAACAGACTGGTTGACATTCAAAAGAGGCCGTCCGACATGGGGCCGCCGCGCAAGTTTTACGCGCTCAACAACAAAGGCCGCGAGGAGCTGCGCCGGTTCTGGGACAAATGGACGTTTCTCGCGTCGAAAATCAACGCGCTGAAGGGGGAGCCACAATGAGCGGTTTTCTGGAGAAAATCATCGGCGATTTCGAGGGCAAACGCGAATGGCGGGAGACAAAGGCGCGCGCCAAAGCGCTGCCGCCGGACTATCGGGCGGTGTATGAGGAGATCCAAAAGTATTTGTGGAGCAGCTCGGGTGTCGGAACGCTGGCCCCGTTTTTCGCCATGCTCGACATGTTCGAGGAGGGCGCGGCTCACGGGCGGCGTGTGCTGGACATCACGGGCCGGGATGTGGCGGCGTTCGCCGACGATCTGGTGCGTGGGGAGGCTTCCTATTTTGACAAGCTGCGCAAGAATTTGAACCGGGACGTCATCAAGAGACTGGAGCAGAGCGGGGCGTCCCAATGAAAGAGCTTGTCATTGTTGCGGAGGGTCTGAGAAAATCTTTCAAGACGACCGAGGTTCTGAAAGGCGTTGACTTTCAGGTGCCGCGCGGCGAGATTTTCGCGCTGCTCGGCGCCAACGGGGCGGGCAAGACCACCATCATCAAAATTCTGTCCACGCTTCTGAAACCCGACGGCGGCCGCGCCGGTGTTTGCGGGTTCGATGTTGTCTCTCATCCGAAGAAGGTCCGCGAGTGTATCAGTCTTACCGGCCAATTCGCCGCCGTGGATGGGATGCTCACCGGGCGGGAAAACCTGAAGCTGATCGCCGGACTGCGCGGCCTGCCCGACGTCAATCAAACGGCCGATCAACTGCTCGCGCGGTTCGGCCTGAGTGACGCGGCCCACCGCCGGGCTGACACCTATTCCGGCGGCATGACGCGCCGTCTGGACATCGCGATGAGTCTCCTGGGCGCCCCGGCCGTGATTTTTTTGGATGAGCCGACCACAGGGCTGGATCCCGAGGCACGGCTTGAGGTCTGGAAAACCGTCCGGGCGCTGGCCGACAGCGGCACGACCATTCTTTTGACGACGCAGATGCTGGAGGAAGCGGAACGACTGGCCGATCAAATTGCCATTTTGCACGGCGGGCGCATCATTGCGCACGGAACGGTGGCCGAGCTGAAAAAGCGGTTCCCGCCCGCTAAGGTCGAATATGTCGAGAAACAGCCGTCGCTGGAGGAGATTTTTCTGGCGATCATCGGGCAAAGGGAGGGGCCTTAAGTGAAAGGTCTACGTGACACGGGCATTCTGTTCGGACGATCCATGCGCCACATCCTGCGCAGTCCTGACACGATCATCACGGTCGTGATCGTCCCGGTGATGATCATGCTGTTGTTTGTCTATGTACTCGGCGGCGCGATACAGACGGGAACCGACCGGTATGTGAACTATCTGCTGCCGGGCATTCTGCTGATGGCCATCGCCAGCGGGATCGCCTATACGTCCATCCGGCTGTTTACCGACGTGCAGAAGGGCCTGTTTCAGCGTTTTCACACCATGCCGATTGCCCGCTCGTCGGTGCTTTGGGCGCATGTGCTGACCTCGCTGGCCTCCAGCCTCCTTACGGTACTGTTGATCGTTCTTGTCGCCCTTCTGATGGGGTTCCGGTCGCCGGCCGGGATTCTGTCGTGGCTGGCCGTGGTCGGGATTCTGGCGCTGTTTACCCTGGCGCTCACATGGATCGCGGTCATTCCCGGCCTGACCGCCAAATCGGTGGACGGCGCGAGCGCATACTCCTACCCGTTGATCTTTCTTCCGTTTATCAGCTCGGCCTTTGTGCCGACCGAGACCATGCCCGCCGCCGTCCGCGCCTTTGCGGAAAACCAGCCGGTGACGCCCATCGTCAACGCGCTGCATGCCCTGCTGGGGGGGCAGCCGGCCGGCAGTGAGCTTTGGGCGGCGCTCGGCTGGTGCGCCGGGATTATGGTGGTCGCCTGGGCTTTCGCGATGCGGGCGTATAAGCGGCTTTCGAAATAGCCGCGCGGCACGGGTGTGTTGTCCTGGCGCGGATGAGAACAACCGATCATACAAAAACAGGCGTCCCGTTGGCGGCAGTGTCTTTCACTGTTCGCCGACGGGACGCCTGTCTGTTTTGGTTGAGAGGGTTAGGGCTACTGGGGCTGCGGGTAGCCCTGCTGTGGATACAGCGAGCGAAGATAGTTTTCGGCGTTCATCACGCGGGCTTTCAGCAAATTTTTGGGGACTGCGCCAAAAAAGCCGGTAATGCCCATTTCACCGACGTAAACGCCGGGCAGCAGAGCGTATTTAATCAGGGCCTGAACCTCGATGTAGCCCGGGCCGGGGAGAAAACGGATCAATTGCGGGGCCGTCGCCATGCCGGTGCCTTTCTTCCAAAAGGCCTCGCCCTTGTAGTCATAGGGCTGGAAACCCTCGTTGCGCAGAAAGTTTTCCAGTGCGGGCATCAGGGAGGCCGGGTCGACCGGAACGGGGATGCGGTTTACGTATCTTGCCATGCTTTTTGTCTCCTTCCTTCCAGTAAGCGCTGAAGCATACGGAGCGTCGTTCCCTTAGATGGCCGCGCGGAACCCTCATGTTATCGAGCGCGACGGCAGCGCACACCCCGTATGGCGTATTGAAACCGCTTATCCGTTGGCGGTCAGCGGTTTTTCACGTTCACGGAAGAAGGCACCCATCAATTCATCGACCGACTGCCCGGCGTAGGGCACACAATCGACCGCCAGATGCACATGGGCATCAAAGCAGGTCGCCACGTCATGCCGCACCGATTTAAGCAGACGCGCGGCGGCGGACTGGGCGGCCGACTTGGAGACCTCGGCCAACACCACGCCGAACCGGCCGTCGTCCAGATAACAGACGCTGTCGATGGCGCGCACATAGTGATTGAGCAAAAAGCCGACGTACTTCAACAGGCGGGCTCGAATGGAGGCGTCCTTGACACGCCAGAGATCGGAAATCGAGAAAACGGACAGCGCGAAGGGATGTCCGTATCGCTTGAACCGGTAAACTTCCTGCCCGACGCGCTCGCGCAGCGCGTTGATTTCGGAACGCCCGAGGCCCGAATCGTGCAGGGATTCGTCGGAGCCCGATATAATGACCTCGTCCATTTGCGCCTTCAGCGGCAAAAGATCCTGATATCCCAAATATATATACCAGTTGCTGCCGTCCATGACAGCAACTTTGGTGAAGGCATATTCCGACACCCGTCCGGTTTTCAACATTTTTTCGCTCATTTGAATGCGATATTCTTCGGCGGTCAGACGGGTCAGCTCTTTGGCGGGCACCGGAGCGTTTTTCCGGAACAGCGTCACCTCAAACGAACCGATCACATAGAGCGCGGCGACCGAGTTTTGCCACTGCAAAAAGTCGTCGCTGGTAAAGCGCTTGCGGTCGGCCGGACAGAGCAGTTCATAGGCCTCGGGCAGCTCATGCCGGGCTAAATGGGAAAAATAAGATTCTACCACATGTCGGGCCTCGGGCGTACCCTCCGCGCGCGCTTCTCTGACCCCGACGCGCTCGGAACGAACCGCCGGCGCCTGATGGGCGCGCCACCGGATATGGTAGGCGCGGCGGGAATCGTCGTCACTGAGAACCCCGTAGGCGAGATTCATCGACGTCATTTTTTCGGCGGCGTCGGACGACGCGTTGACATCGGGATGATACTTGCGGCAAAGCCGTTTATAGGCGCTCTGGATAACTTCGGACTCGGCGTCGGGGGACACTTGCAATACGCGATAATGATCGACAAACGGGTCCATATGGGCTCACACCGCCCTTTCAAAATGTGACATAATTCTTGGATCAATTTTAACCTGAAACCGGGGCGCTGTCAAGTCGGTTGGCTTGACACGCGGGGGAAAATTTTTCGGGATTATCGCAACGGAATGTGGTGGAAGGGGCTGGGAACTCCCGTATATGGGGGATAAAGACGGCGGAGCGGGCGGGGGCTCTCTCGACAAACCCGGGCGCTTCTTCGCCCGGTTTCGCCCCCGCTGGGGGGTGACGAAAGTCGTTGCTTTCTCCCTGTGCCTTGTTGAGCCCGCGCTTGTCAAAACGAATCCCCCCGGGGAAAACGGAGGACGTTACCACGTTGCCGCCCCTACGACCCGTGCCGCAGCCAGTCCCACAGGCCGTTACCGGATAGGGAGTGCGACCTGCCGCACCTCCTGCCCTAATGAAATCTTTGACCTCACCGATTCGGTGACTGTGCATCAACCGGCACAGCCCGGATGACGTCGTCTGCACGCGGTTGTTCTCGCGGAAAACAAACCTCGCGTCCCCTTGAGCCTCTTTGGTTACTTTCTCCCCGAGGGGAGAAAGTAACATCCCTCGTCGTCGCCCGCAGGCGAATGGGAACCTGCACATCGTCCCCCTCGCCTCTTCTTTTCTTGCCTGTCTCTTTTCTTTCTGATATAATCATCCCGTATTAAATGAAGGAGACAGGCAGATGGGAAAAGTCATATCGGTGGTCAATCAAAAGGGTGGCGTCGGCAAGACAACCACCTGCGTCAATCTCTCGGCCGCGCTTCAGATGGCGGGCCGCCGCGTCCTGCTGGTCGACTTCGATCCTCAGGGCAACGCCTCGTCTGGTTTGGGCGTTGAACGCGGCGTATCCCCGACCATTTACGACGTGCTGACCGAGCGTCGCTCGGCCGAATCGGCCGTCATCCATACCCGCTTCTGCGATGTGCTGCCGGCCAATATGTCGCTGTCCGGCGCCGAGGTCGAACTGGTCAGTATGCCGGAGCGAGAGTTTTCGCTTCGCGCGGCACTGATGCCGCTCATTCCGGCTTATGATTTCATCCTCATCGACTGTCCGCCGTCGCTGGGGTTGCTCACCCTGAACGCGCTTTGCTCGTCCCATTCCGTATTGGTTCCGGTTCAGTGCGAATACTATGCTCTGGAGGGACTGACCGATCTGCTGTCCACCGTCAAGCTGGTGCGTACCCGCCTCAATCCCTCGCTCGAGCTGGAGGGCGTGCTGCTCACCATGTACGACGGCCGCACCAACCTGTCGCTGCAGGTGGCCGCCGAGGTTAAGCGGCATTTCCCGGGAAAATTGTACTCGGCGGTGGTGCCGCGCAACGTGCGTTTGTCCGAAGCGCCCAGCCATGGTATGCCGGTGCTGTACTATGACCGCGGATCCAAAGGGGCCGACAGTTATATGGATCTGGCCGGAGAGCTGGTTCGCAGGAACGCGGCGCTGGCCGGACAGGCGTAAGTAAATAATGAGGTGATCCCATGATTGATATTCGCCGAATCCGCGAAAACCCCAACGAGGTCGTCGCTCAGCTCGGTCTGCGCGGCAAAGACTTCTCCGGGGTTGTGGCGCAGATCAAGCGGCAGGACGAAGCCCGTCGGGCGTTGCTGCAGCAAGTTGAGAGCGCCAAGGCCGAACAGAACGCCGCTTCCAAGCAGGTGCCTCAGCTCAAAAAAGCCGGGCAGGACACCACGGCGCTGTTCGCCCGCATGAAGGAAATCTCCTCACAGGTCGACGCCTGGAAAGAGGAGCTCACCGTGCTGGAGGACCAGCTCAACCAGACCCTGCTCACGCTGCCCAACACGCCCTATGACGATACGCCCGAGGGGCAGGACAGCGACGCCAACGTCGAGGTGCGGCGTGTGGGCGACCTCCCCTCGTTCGAAACCGAGCCGAAAGCGCATTGGGACATCGGCGACGCGCTGGGCATTCTCGACCCCGCCCGCGCGGCCAAGGTGACCGGGGCGCGGTTCCATTTCTATATCGGCGCTGGCGCGCGGCTGGAGCGTTCGCTCATCAACCTGTTCATGGACACCCATTCGGCGCGCGGCTACACCGAAGTTTTTCCGCCGTTCATGGCTAACCGTGCCAGCATGACCGGCACCGGGCAGCTTCCCAAGTTCGAAGAGGATGCCTTTAAGGTGCAGGACACCGACTATTTTCTCATCCCCACCGCCGAGGTGCCTGTGACCAACCTGCACCGCGACGAGATTTTGGACAACCTGCCGCGTTCCTACTGCGCCTATTCGGCCTGTTTCCGTGCCGAAGCGGGCAGCGCCGGGCGTGACACGCGCGGACTCATCCGTCAGCACGAGTTCAACAAGGTCGAGCTGGTCAAGTTCGTAGAGCCCGAGCAGTCGGACGAGGCTCTGGAGCAATTGACCCGCGACGCCGAAGAGGTACTCCGGCTGCTGAAGCTGCCCTATCGCGTGGTGCGGCTGTGCGGCGGCGATCTGGGCATGTGCAGCGCCAAAACCTATGACATTGAAGTCTACATGCCGTCCTACGGACGCTATGTCGAGATTTCCAGCTGTTCCAACTTCCGCGACTATCAGGCGCGCCGCGCCTCCATCCGCACCCGCGACGCCGACGGCAAGCCCCGTCTGCTGCATACGCTCAACGGTTCGGGTGTGGCGGTCGGGCGTGCGGTGGCCACCATTCTAGAGGTGTACCAGAACCCCGACGGCTCGGTGACCGTACCCGAGGTTTTGCGTCCCTACATGGGCTGCGACGTGATCGTCGCGCGATAATTTCTGAATTTGAGGGCTGTTGGTCATATTGGTTTGCCCTTGTATGAGCCGTGTTGACGAACAAGTCCGCCACCTTTGGTGAAATGGAGCTGAGCGTATGAGTAAAAAGGATGAGAGCGTCAAAAGAAAGGCGAGCGGTTTGGTCGCCGAATTCAAGGAGTTTGCCCTGCGTGGCAGTCTGATCGACATGGCCGTCGGTTTGGTCATCGGCGGCGCTATGACCGCCATCGTCAAGTCCATCATCGACGGACTGCTGATGCCGTTTGTCGCGTTCCTGCTGGGCGGCGCGGACTTCTCGGGTTTGAAAACCCAGTTGGGCGGGGCGGACAGCGAGACCTTCCTGTTGTGGGGCGATGTCATCAGCGCCGTCATCCAGTTCTTCTGCATCGCGTTGATCGTGTTCCTCATTGTCAAGGGAATCAACCGCCTGCGCCGCAAGAAGGATGAGGAAGCGCCGGCGCCCGAGCCTCCCACCCGCAGCGAGGAGCTGCTGAGCGAGATCCTGGCCGAGCTGAAGAGCAAAAACTAAGTACATCACATCCCGTTTGGGGCGAGCCTTTCGAAGGGAATATATACATAGCAAAGGTCGGGAGCGAACCGGTTCGCTCCCGACCTTTTTGTTGTGCGCTTGACAAGACTCGCGTACATATGTACAATATCCCCGAGGGCAGTCGGGACGGTTGCGCTCACCTCCGGAAGGAGGTGATGCTTT
>JAVBPF010000113.1:0-8697 GCA_031549735.1 Oscillospiraceae bacterium | reverse complement strand
CGCTCGTATGTTTTATACTGGTTTTGCTTTTCTGTATTCTTCATAAACTTACTTTAAAGCAAACAGCGAGGTTGGTAAACCCTTTTGGGGACCCAACCTCGCTGTTTTTTTCAGGTGCGCTTATTCTGCAACGCACCCTTTATTCCATGGGAATCGCCGTGACCGGCGGGTCGGGGACAACAAAGCCTTCGGCCGGCACGAAAACAGCGACGATGCGGTTTTCGCTGGTGCCCCAGTCCTTGTTGAAGGGGCCCTTACAGGTAATCACCGTGACGCGCGCTTTTCCGTCCAGCCGCATGATCTCCGCCGAGGGCGCGGTTTTCAACGGGTAGACAAACACGCTCTCCAGCGCGAAGGAACGGGTTTGCCCGTCCTCATAGTCGATTTCAAGCAAATCGCCGATCTCCAAGGTGTCCAAGCCCTTGATGGGGCCGTCGACTCCGGAATAGCGATTGTGTCCGGCCAAAAGGGCGTTGCCCTCGGCGCCCGGAACGGCGCCCTCCTTATACCAAGAGATGATAAGCGCCGAAGGGGCCACCTCCATGGTGCTTCCGTTGCTTCCGGTCGCCTGAATCTCGGCGTCCGCCTCCAGAGCCGCAATGCGCATCCGGATCGGCGCGGCGGTGGGCGCGGGCGGAGGCGTCGGAGACGGCGGCGGGGTTGGCGACGGGCTGGGCGGCGGGGTCGGCGTCGGCGTCGGCGACGGAGAGGGGCTGGGAGAGGGCGAGGGTATGGGCGTCGGACTGGGCTGCTCGGGAGCCGCCGCGGCGCAGGAGGGCAGGACAAGAGCCAGCAGCAAGAACAACAACACCACCAAACGGGGCCGCATGGTCGAACGCTCCATTTCATCCCTCCTCGTACAGTAGTTTTGTCGCTTTAACCCCTTGACTTATTACCGATAGACTGTTCAAACTCTGAACCAGTGTGAGCCCCGCTCACGGCAGCTTATCCTTCAAATACTGCCCGGTATATGACCGCTCGCAGGCGGCCACCTGCTCTGGCGTGCCGCACACAACGACCTCGCCGCCCTGATCCCCGCCCTCGGGACCCAGGTCGACAATCCAGTCGGCCGTTTTGATGACGTCGAGGTTGTGCTCAATGACCACGACCGAATGGCCGCCCTCGACCAGTTGGTGGAGTACGTCGATCAGCTGGTGTACGTCGGCCATGTGCAGGCCGGTGGTCGGCTCGTCCAGAATGTAAATGGTGTGCCCACCCGGACGCTTGCTCAGCTCGGTGGCCAATTTGACCCGCTGCGCCTCGCCGCCCGACAGCGTGGTGGACGGCTGGCCGAGCTTGATATAGGAAAGGCCGACCTCATTGAGCATTTGCAGACGGCGCGCCAATCGGGGCAGGTGTTCGAAAAACGCCAGCGCCTCCTCACAGGTCAGCTCCAGCACCTCATAGATGTTCTTGCCCTTGTAGCGCACGTCGAGCGTCTCGCGGTTGTACCGCTTGCCCTTGCACACGTCGCAGGGCACATAGATGTCGGGCAGGAAGTGCATTTCGATTTTGATGAGTCCGTCGCCGCGGCAGGCCTCGCACCGCCCGCCCTTTACATTGAACGAAAACCGTCCGGCGCTGTAGCCGCGCATTTTGGCGTCGTTGGTGCTGGCAAACAGGTTGCGAATGTCGCCGAACAGGCCGGTATAGGTGGCGGGGTTGGAGCGCGGCGTGCGTCCGATGGGCGACTGGTCGATGTCGATGACGCGGTCGAGCTGTTGTACCCCCTCGATGGCGTCATGCTTGCCGGCGCGTGTGTGCGCCCGCTGAAGCTCGTGGGCCAGCCGTTTGTAAACGATTTCGTTGATGAGTGACGATTTGCCCGAACCGGACACGCCCGTGACCGCCGTGAACACGCCCAGCGGGATGTCAATGGTGAGATCCTTCAGATTGTTCTCACGCGCGCCGCGAACGGTCAGCTTGCCTTTGGGCTGCCGGCGCTTTGTCGGTACCGGGATGGCCTTCCGCCCGGACAGGTATTGTCCCGTGATCGAACCCTCTTGGTTGACAATGTCGTCCAGCGTGCCCTGTGCCACGATATAGCCGCCGTGGATGCCCGCGCCGGGGCCGACGTCGATGATGTGGTCGGCCTGTTGCATGGTGTCCTCATCGTGCTCGACCACCAGCAGCGTGTTGCCCAAATCGCGCAGGCGGCACAGGGTCGCCAGCAATTTATTGTTGTCGCGCTGGTGCAGGCCGATCGACGGCTCATCCAAAATATACAGCACACCCATCAGCGACGAGCCGATCTGCGTGGCCAGCCGGATGCGCTGGCTCTCGCCGCCCGACAACGTACCGGCCGAGCGGGACAGTGTCAGGTAATCCAACCCGACACTCACCAAGAAGCCCAAGCGTTCGCGGATCTCCTTCAAAATGCGCCCGGCGATCAGGTTCTCCTTCTCTGACAGTTGTAGTTCGTTCAGAAAGCCCAATGCGTCGCGCACCGGCAGGTCGCTGTACCAGGAAATGCTGCGCTCGCCGATGGTGACGGCCAAGCTCTCCTTCTTGAGACGCTCGCCGCCGCAGTCGGGGCAGGGGATGTTGGCCATCGATTCCTCGATCTCGCTGCGCGCCCACTCGCTGGTGGTCTCCTGATACCGGCGTTCCAAATTGTTTACAATGCCTTCAAACGCTTGCGAAAGCGTCGCCATGCCGCGCGCCGATTTGTAGTGAAGCTCCAGCTTTTTGCCGTCGGTACCGTAGAGCAGCGCCCGGATGGCGGCGTCGGAGAACTTTTTCAGCGGCGTTTTCAGCGTAAAGTCATACTGCTTGCCCAGCGCGTCATAGTACATGCGCGCCACGGTACCCTCGTCGGGCAGGTTCCACCCCGACGCCTTGACCGCGCCCTGAGTCAGCGACAGGTTCCGGTTGGGCAGGACGAGGTCGGGATCAATTTTCTGTTGGAAGCCCAGACCCGTGCAGGTAGGGCAGGCGCCGTAGGGATTGTTAAACGAAAACATCCGGGGCGTCAGTTCCTCAATGGACACGCCGCACTCCTCGCAGGCGTAGTTCTGAGAGAACAGGGTCTCCTCGGCGGCGGCCAGCACGTGCCCCTCATCGTCGGTTTGCGCGGGCGTCTCGACCAGCACCAGCCCGCCCGAAAGCGCGGCGGCGGTCTCGACCGAGTCGGCCAGGCGGCGGCGGATGTCGTCTTTCAACACAAGGCGGTCGACAATGACCTCGATGGAGTGCTTTCTGTTCTTGTCCATCGGGATTTTCTCGGTCAGATCGAACTGGACGCCGTCGACACGCACACGGACGTAGCCCGACTTGCGGGCGTCCTCGAACACCTTTTGGTATTCGCCCTTGCGGGCGCGCACCACCGGCGCCATAATGATGAGCCGGGTGTCCTCCGGGCGCTGGCACAGAATGTCGACAATCTGATCGACCGTCTGCTGCTGGATCACCTTGCCGCACTTGGGACAGTGCGGCACGCCGACGCGCGCCCACAGCAGGCGCAGATAGTCGTGGATTTCGGTGACCGTACCGACCGTGCTGCGCGGGTTTTTGGACGTGGTTTTCTGGTCGATGGCAATGGCGGGCGACAGCCCCTCGATGTAGTCGACCTCGGGCTTTTCCATCTGCCCCAAAAACATGCGCGCGTACGACGACAGCGACTCGACATAGCGGCGCTGACCCTCGGCGTAAATCGTGTCGAAGGCCAAGGAGGATTTGCCCGAGCCCGACAGGCCGGTGATGACCACCAGCTTATCGCGCGGGATCTCCACGTCGATGTTCTTCAGGTTGTGCTCGCGCGCGCCTTTGATGAAAATATGATCGGTCATAGGTCCTCCCCAATGGATTCGGGAACCCCGGCGTGATGCGGCGGTTCCCTGAGGATCGGCTCAGACAAACACTGATCTAACCGACATGGGTTGACATGACGGCTACATCAGTGCTTTTCTGATGAAATATGGCTGCTTTTGAGGGTTGTGCCTTATTGGCAGAACCCGTAGGGGCGACCCTATGTGGCCTCCTTATGCCAAGGCGTTCCCAAGGGCGGCCACATGGGGCCGCCCCTTCAGAATCAGCCGCGTGAGCCGCCCACTGCGCTCACCGTTCTCCTTGCGCGTCGACTCGGCTCTCGGTTCTGTCAAGCCTCGTGCGCGCCGCGCGGACAGTCGTACTGCTCGCTCCGTGTGCGCGGATACGCGGCTTGGGCGTGGGCCGCTGGTTTCCTTGCCCACTGCGCTCACTGTTCTCCTTGCGCGTCGACTCGGCTCTCGGTTCTGTCAAGCCTCGTGCGCCGACCATGGCCGGGCAAATAAGCCATCTCCGGTGTGTCTAAACAGAAAACGGTTTGCGCAAGAGCCGTTTTCTTGGTTTAGCCGCCCCTCCGATTCCTTATTTCCCCTATGGCCGGACGAGGCTCTTCGGTTTTACTCGGCGTCCTGGAGCGAATCCTTCATGGCGTACATCAGGCGCGCGTTCCCCTCAACCTCCGCCATCGGATATACGAATACAAACTCATAAAGCTGGTCTGTGTTGAACATGCGGCGGTCGACCATGGTCAGAATCTCCGCGCCTTCTTCCCCGGTAATGGCGGGCTGGGTGGGGGGATCGTCCGCGCTTACCTTCTGAATGGTCATGGTATACGCGCCGTCTTTCGAGGCGATGGTGTCCTTATCCGTGCCTGCCGTAAAGGTGAACTCATCCGTGAATACGTAGATGGCGTAGCCGTGTTCCTTGCTGACCACTTTCTCGGCTTCCGCCTCTTCGGTTTTTTCTTCTTCGGTCTGCTGGTCATATACGATGGGGATCTTTTCTTTTTCCGGCAGTGCGGTGAATTTGTCCTCACTCTGGCAGGCGGCCAGCAGCGACAGCATCATGACCAGCGTCAGGCTCAGCGCCAACACGCGCCACAGTTTGCTTTTTCTCATGTGTGATTCTCCTTCGGTTTGTTTGTGATCGGCCTTCCGGCCGCGTGTCTCTACGGAACGGAGGCCGGGATTTACATTTTGTTCTCTCGCAATTTGATGATTTGGTCGCGCAGCAATGCGGCATACTCGAACTCCAGCATTTTGGCCGCTTCCTTCATCTCCTTTTCCAGACGTTCGACTTCCTGGCGGCGTTCGGTTTCGCTCATAATCTTCTTGCGGCTGTCGCCCTTGGCCGGCGCCGAGATCTCCAGCAGCTTGCGGATTTCCTTTTTGACCGACCGGGGCGTGATGCCCTCGCGCTCGTTGTGCGCGAGCTGCAAGGCGCGGCGGCGGTTGGTTTCGGTGATGGCGCGATCCATCGACGGGGTGATCTTGTCGGCGTACATGATGACGGTACCCTGCACATGACGCGCCGCGCGGCCGGTGGTTTGGATGAGCGACGTCTCGCTGCGCAGGAAGCCCTCCTTGTCGGCGTCCAAAATGGCCACCAGGGAAACCTCCGGCAGGTCAAGTCCCTCGCGCAGTAAGTTGATGCCCACCAGAACGTGATAGACGCCCAGACGCAGGTCACGCACAATCTCCATGCGCTCGATAGTATCGACGTCGTGATGTAAATATTGTACACGAACACCGGCTCCGCGTAAATAGACGGTTAAATCTTCGGCCATTTTTTTGGTCAGTGTGGTGACCAGAACGCGTTCGTCGCGCTCGGTGCGCAATACAATCTCATTGAGCAGATCGTCGATCTGTCCCTCGACCGGACGGACATGGATTTCGGGGTCGGTCAAGCCGGTGGGGCGGATGAGCTGCTCGACGATTTGGCCGCTGCGCGTGCGCTCATACTCGCCCGGCGTAGCCGACACATAGACGGCGGTGTGAACGCGCTGTTCGAATTCATTGAAATTGAGCGGGCGGTTGTCCATGGCCGACGGCAGGCGGAAACCGTACTTGACCAGCGTCTCCTTGCGGGCGCGGTCGCCGGCGTACATGCCGCGCACCTGCGGCAGCGTAACGTGCGACTCGTCGATGAACAGCAGATAGTCATCGGGGAAGTAGTCGAGCAACGTATAGGGCGTTGAACCGGGCGCGCGCCCGGTCAGCACGCGGGAATAGTTCTCCACGCCGCTGCAGTAACCCAGCTCACGCATCATCTCGATGTCATACAGCGTGCGCTGCTGAATACGCTGAGCCTCAAGAAGCTTACCTTCCTCCTCAAAGGCTTTGACCTGCTTCCACATCTCCTCCTCAATCTCGCGCGTGGCGGCTACGGTCTTTTCCTGACCGGTCACATAGTGCGAGGCGGGGTAGATGGCCACATGAGTCAGTGTACGGTTGGGCACGCCGGTGACAACATTGATCTCACTCAGGCGGTCGATCTCGTCCCCAAAAAACTCGACGCGAACGGCGTAGTCATTGGTGTAGACCGGAAAGATCTCCACCGTGTCGCCGCGCACGCGGAACATGTTGCGCTCGAAGGCAATGTCGTTGCGCTCATAGCGGATCTCGACCAGCTTTTTCAGCAGCGCGTCGCGGCTGATCTTTTGGCCCGGCCGCAGCGAAACGACAAAGCTTTGATACTCGACCGGATCACCCAGCGTAAAGATGCACGATACGCTGGCCACCACAATCACGTCCCGGCGCTCGAACAGCGACGAAGTGGCGCTGTGGCGCAGGCGCTCGATTTCGGCGTTGATGGCCGAGTCCTTTTCAATGTAGGTGTCGGTGTGCGGAATATAGGCCTCGGGCTGATAGTACTCATAGTAGGACACAAAATACTCGACGGCGTTGTTCGGGAAATACTCCTTGAACTCGGCGCACAATTGCGCGGCCAATGTCTTGTTGTGCGCCAGCACCAGCGCCGGGCGGCGGAGCTTTTCAATCACCTTGGCCATGGTATAGGTCTTGCCCGAGCCGGTAACGCCGAGCAGCGTCTGCTCGGTCAGTCCGTTTTCCACCCCGCGCGCCAACTTCTCGATGGCCTGGGGCTGATCTCCGGCCGGCGTGAAGGGACTGACGACTTGAAATTCCGGCATGGCGGAGCTCCCCCTCCTGTGTGTGTCCCCATTTCGACAATTGTTTGCAATCGCGCGTCCCCGATGTATACTGTCCTGGAGAGCAGTGCAGGGACGGTTACGCTCGCCTCCGAAAGGAGGTGATCGCTTGTCTGTTTTTGAGGCGATTACATTGGCGCTGACTTTTTGTGCGCTGATTCTAAAGCTGATAGACATTATAGACAAACGAAAGTGACCGCCCACGTCCAATGTAGCGGTCACTTTTGACTAAAACACTGGGGCGTATCCGTTCAAACGGTCTGCCCTCAACTTGATTATAGCACAGAGGGAGTAATTGTCAAGATAGAACGGGCACAGTATTTGATTAGCGGCCGCCGTGAGGGCGGTCTTTTTTTTATTGCAGGAATCAATCCTCATACACCGCCATGGCGGCCTTGTACATCATATACACGTCCAGCTTGGACACGACCTCGAACGGGCTGTGCATCGACAGCACCGGCACACCGGCGTCGATAACGTCGATGTTGCGGCGGGCAAAGTAGTTGGCGACCGTGCCGCCGCCGCCCACGTCGATTTTGCCCAGCTCCCCGAACTGATAGCGCACCTCGGCGCGCTCCAGTATCCCGCGCAGCCGGCCGGACAGCTCGGCCGAGGCGTCGGACGCGCCCGATTTGCCGCCGCGCCCCGTGTATTTCAACAGCCCCACACCATAGCCCATGCGGGCGCTATTTCGTTTCTCGCTAACCTCGGGATAGTTGGGATCGTAGCCGTTGCAGACGTCGGCCGACAGGCACAACGAGTTTTCATAACACTCTATCAGAGACTGTCCGCCCGCAAGCGCCGACATAAAGCTTTCAAACGCGGCGCTCTGCATCCCGGTCACGCCCTCGCTGCCGATCTCCTCTTTGTCGGCCAGGAAGCAGATGGCCGTGTGCTCGGGCGGTTCGGGCAACTCCAATAGCGCGCGCAGTCCGGCATAGGCGCACACGCGGTCGTCCTGGCCGTAGCCGCCGATGAACGACGCGTCGACGCCGACGTCACGCGTGGGCAGGGCGGGCACAAAGCTCAGTTCGGCCGATTGAAAATCAACCTCGGAAAACCCGTACTTTTGGTGCAGTCGATCCATCACATGCAGACGTACAGAGCTCTCGCCCTCGCTCTCGTCGGGGCGGTGCCCGGCCAGCGCGTTGAGATTTTCACCCGGCACGGCTTCGCGCAGGGTTTTTTTGTTTTGCTCGTCGGCCAGATGCGGCAGCAGGTCGTTGATTACAAACACCGGCTCACCCGGCGCGCCGCCCAAGTCGACCTTGATGACCGTCCCGCCGGCCAGCACGACCACGCCGTGCAGCTCCAACGGCAGGGCCAGCCACTGGTATTTCCGAATGCCTCCGTAGTAGTGTGTTTTCAGATAGGCCAGCTCGGCCTCCTCAAACAGCGGCATGGGTTTCAAGTCCAATCTGGGCGCGTCGATGTGCGCGGCCACAATGCGGACGCCCTCACTGAGCGGGCGCTTGCCGATGTGTGCCAGCGCCACCGCCTTATCACGGTTGACCCAGTATATTCTATCGCCGGGAGACAGCGGCGTGCCGCGCTTATAGGGAACAAAGCCTTCGGCTTCCTCTACCGCCGCCCAGACGGCCAGTCGTTCGGTTTTGGCTGTGTCGAGAAAGTTCTTGTACCGTGAGCACAACGCCGTTACATCGTCCCACTGCCCGTCCTTCAGAGAACGGAATCCACTTTTGGGGCTGTAGAGCAGCTGTTCCTTTTTGTCTTTCTTGTCCTTCTTCTCGGCCATGCGACCG
>JAVBPF010000066.1:0-16989 GCA_031549735.1 Oscillospiraceae bacterium | reverse complement strand
CGAGACAAAGACGTTTCCCCTGGGTGATTCCTCGCAGTCGGCCTTACGGTATCGCATCACAAGGGTCGCCGAGCCGGATGGACAAGCCGACGAGTCTCTTCTGCAAATTGAATGGCCGATGCAGGGGTGCACGTGTATTTGGTACTATGACATTTGGGAGGGTAATCTGTCGCCCGTCTATGACGACCCGTATCTTTTGGGCGGGCACATGGTGGCTTTTTTTGACAAAGCCGAGGGCAAGTCAGGCCTGTCCGTTTGCGACATCTTTGCACCGGAGCAGTATAGGGAGTGGTTTCCTCTGGAACAAATCTCCTCCACATCGGAGAATCCGCTGCTCGAAGTTGCCCTGTCCGGACAAGAGTTGGCCGTTTCCTATCGACGCGCGGACGGTTCGGTCGAACAAAGTGCATTCTCTCTGTGGAGCGACCGTCCTGATTGGTTGTGGGCATTCTATGACTATTTGACCGCGCATCTAGACATCTGCCCGCAGCGTCTTGCGCTGGTCGATCTCGATTTCGACGGCGTTCCGGAACTGTGCGAACTTTCCGCCGGTACCGGCGGACACTTCATGTTGTCGGGCTGGACGTGGAAGGACGGGGCCATACGTCCCTTCGAATTCAGCACCTCGGATCTCTATCTCTGCCTCGACCCGGACACCGGACGGAAGATCTGGTTCTGCTATACCAGCAGTCGTTTGGGCGCGGGGGATCACACATATAACTACACACTCTGGGATATGAGTGATCTTCTGCATCCGGTTACGCGGGAGCTGCTGGACATCCACTTTGAAGAGTATTGGGATGAGTCGACCGAGACGCGAAAGAAAACCCTTACGCTTCGAAAGAACGGGCAATCCATCCCGCTCACACGGGAACAGATAGATCAGGCCTGGGAAGAAAGGTTTGAGGACAACGGTTATAAGGGCGATTTTCTTGAGCAGTACGAAGATGATGTCTGGAAGGCCGTCAAAGTCCTTGAGTACGACTCGCTTTCCGTATCCCTCCTGCCTTGGATTTTTAACGAGAACAAAGATTACGACGCGGCCACGTTCATGCAGTCGTTCCATGAGTATTCAACCTTGGCAACATCATAGACGACGGGACAGGGCATGCTATTTTGCACGAGGATATTTGCAGTCCGTTTTACATTTTGGAATATTAGCGTCCAAATGATGTTCGCACGCACTCTCCCCGCCCGCGTCCCCACACAAAAAACAGGGCGTCCAACGACACGCCCCGGATTGCCTATCCTCTTCAATGCAGCGCGGCCAGCTTTTGCACCGCTTCATGCGGCACCAGTACCGCGTTCTGCTCGCGTAGCGACAGCAGCAGAATGGGGGTGCAGGCGAACGATACACCAAACTCCGAAGCCGTCCGGTTAAAGGCCGCACAGACGGCGGCGTTGTCCGAAACCGCCAGCAAATAGCGCCCGTTGCAGCGCGCCAGCAGGCTTTTGAGCGGAAGTGTGTTCAGTGACGCGCAGCAGGCGATGACATCATCCAGCGTATCGAACGTGAAACAGGAGGTTTCCTGTTCCCCTTCGGGAGAGAGTGAGGCAAAGACCATCAGCCCGCTCTGACCCGGAAACACTTCGATCAGCAGTGTCCCCTTGGGCACGATGCCCTCTTCGTCCAGAAGGCGCATGGTTCTGCGGCGCGTCCAGTCTCCGTCGACCCGGCTTTCATCCAAACCGCAGGAGGAAAGTTCCTCGTGCGACACGAAAAAAGCCACGCGATAGTGGTTGTCGGTATGTACCTGCATCGGACTCGACTCCTTTATGTGCGGGTATCGGTGACCGTCTGGGTCCCTATACAGTATACCGGAGTTTGCGGAGGTTCGAAAGGCCAAATGACTGGAAGCGTAGGGGGAAACATGTAACACTGGCCGGGGGCGCGGCTGTGCCTATGGGCTGAACCTTCCCACAGAAGGCCGCCGACGCGTGAAAGAAGGCGCACACACGCCTCTTTACAAGGGCGGCCATTGGTGGTAAACTGTCTCATGTCGCGGGAGTAGTTCAGTGGTAGAGCGTCAGCTTCCCAAGCTGAAAGTCGCGGGTTCGAATCCCGTTTCCCGCTCCAAAGGAACCCCTTGCAGCCCAATTGGTTGCAAGGGGTTTATTCAGCGTTTACCTAGTTGTTTTGTTGTGATGCCCCCCAGGATTTCCACACCTCCCAGGGTCAAACTCGGGGGCCAACAGAACAGACGTCAAGGACCACGTCACGGTCGCTTGCGGCATTCAACGAATCAATGCGTTTTATCAGGACAGAATAGAAGAATCAATATTCTGGGAGGAAACCGTCATGGCCAAAGTACTGTATATCAAAGCAAATCCTAAGGAGAACGACGACTCAATCACATTCCAAATGTCTGAGAGATTCATGGACGAATACAGAAAAGGTAATCCGGAGGATGAGATTGTTACCCTTGATCTCTATAAAGAAGACGTGCGCTTCCTCACCGGCCGCGATCTGATCGATATGTTTTCCGGGCAAGATTTTGATGTCAGGCAACGCGCGATAGAGTTTGCCGGAGCCGATAAGGTTGTGGTAGCCGCGCCTTTTTGGAATTTATCAATTCCTGCCATTCTCAAAGCATATATTGACTACGTCACCTTTGTCGGCATTACGTTTAAGTACACGGAGAGCGGGCCGGTTGGACTGTTGGCCGGGTTGAATAAAAAGGTGGCCTATATTGTTGCCCGCGGCGGAGCGTACGCTGCCGAGCCGATGGCAAGCTTTGAAATGGGCGAGCGGTATCTCCGCACGATCATGGGGTTTCTTGGCATCGATGACTTTCGTGCCATCACCTGTGAGCAAACCGGAGTATTACAGGGAGACGATTTGAGCAGCGCGGTACGCAATGCGGTGAATCAGGCCGCCGAAGCCGGGAAAAGGTTTTGATATGAGCGGTTGAGGGGTGTGTCAACGCGTCTTCAAGCGGTTGCGTTATACAGCCGCAGCATGGTCACACAGGCCTGCTCGCGGGTATATGTCCCTGCGGGCTGAAAGCGGTTTGGCCCGGTGCCGTATTACTGCGTCAAAAAAAGAACCCAATAGAGAATCGCAGTGAGGGAAAAAACAATGGCTGTCGATCGGTTTGTGCAACGTCCCCAAAGGCCGGCACGACTCATGAGATAATACGTCTCGCGAGGATTTTGAATGGCTTCGATCCAAAAACTAAATAAAAAGGCGGTCAACAGGCCCGCGAAGCCATCCGTCCGTGAAGAAACAACCAACGAGGAGGCCCAGACGCAGGGCCAGGGCCGTATAGAAAAAGACCTTCTTCATGTGCCGTTCGCGCCTCCGTTTTTTGGGGAATGGTCGAAGAGCGCGTCCCCGACATCGCGTATTGCCCTCTCCCTGCGAACAAGGAGCAGGCAGGGCAAACCATACACCAGAAAAAAGATGATGACACCCAAGAAAACGACCCATAGGTTATACTCCTCTTTCGAGACATTGATCTCCACGAGAACCGAAAGGACAAAGAGAACTATACAACACATAGCGCCAACACGGATCCGCCTCACAGCCACCCGAAAGACCTCCGGCGGTTTCCGGCGCGTTCTTTTCAACCGAAGGGTCGAGATCATCACATAAAAAAGGGACAATACAAATCCAATCCTGAGCGGCCAAGACAGCCATTCCATCATACAATCTCCCCACAACACCGCCTGCCCCCAACCCCCGCACCATCGCTCACGCAGGTCACAATTCTCTCAACAGCGTTTTGATACAGGCATCGACCCCTGCGGAAATGGCCTGCGAAGGTATCCAAACAACAGTATACACGCACAAGCCGTTTCAGTTCAGGGATAACAGGCTTCCGCAACCACCTGCTGCCTGAAAACCTATGATCCCACCGTCTCGGAGGCCGTGTGACAACCGGCCAGGCCCGGATGAAAGCGTTTCCTCCCGGATGTGCATGCGTAAGGCTGTCTGCGTGTCCATAAAACGATTCTTTGGTTCCTTTCTCATCATGGGAGAAAGGAACATCCTCCGTTATCCCCAGAGGGGGAAAAAGGCTCACCCCCTCCGTTGTCCCCGGATCATTCGTATAAGCACAACCATTATACCACAAAACCAATGCATTTTCCCCAAAAGGAGGAGGGCTGTCGGCGACAGCCCTCCTCCTTTTCCAAACCCCTAATAATCCGATAAAACCGTTTTCAGCAGCTCTACCGTCTCCTTGGAATCCTGCAGCTCGGCCTTCAGGCGCTTGTTCTCGATTTCCAGCTCCAGCATAACCGGCGACTCCTGCTCCTGCCGTTCGCGTTTGGGCGCCGCGGATACCCGAGCCTTGACCGGCATGACCTTGCGTCGGATGGCCGGGTCGATGTCAATGGAGTAGTCCCGTTCGCACAGCTCATTGAACTCGCCGCGCCTGACATAGTGCGTATGCAGCAGGTCATGCGAGAGGTGGCCGCCCGGCTCGCCGAGGAAGTCGGCGTACAATTTGATGATGTCGGGATTTTCGTGCGATTTGCGCAGGGTTTTGCTCTCGTCCTCGGTGTACAGCCCCTTCATGCGCTTGACGCGCACGTCCGGATCGTCGCTGCGCGGCTGGCCGCCGCCCATGATGCAGCCTCCGGGACAGCCCATGATCTCGATAAAATGGTAGGGCGACGACCCGGCGGCCACCTGATCCATCAGCTGACCGGCGCCGTCCAGACCGCTGGTGACGGCAATGTTCGCGATGAAGCCTTCGAGGAAGTTGTAGTCGGGCAAGACGTTTTCAAAGGTGATGGCCGCCTCCTTGACCTGATCCAGCCCGACAATCGGGGTGACGTGCAGGCCGTCGAACGGAATCTCGCGGCCGGTGACCAGCTCATAGACGGTACGCAACGCCGCCTCCATCACGCCGCCGGTCAAACCGAAGATGTCGGCCGCGCCGGTGGATTGGCCCAGCGGACTGTCAAAGTCCTCGTCGGGCAGATGAGCGAAATCGATGCCGGCCGATTTGATCATGTCGGCCAGCTCGCGGGTGGTGAGCACTTCGTCGACGTTCCGCAGCCCGCCGTTTTCCATCTCCTCGCGGGCGACCTCGAACTTTTTGGCCGTGCAGGGCATGACCGAGACGACGCACATATCCTTGGGATCGACGCCCACCTTCCCGGCGTAGTAGTTCTTGGCCACCGCGCCCAGCATGGTGTGCGGAGACTTGCAGGTCGACAGGTGCGACAGGTGTCCGGCATAGTGGTGCTCGATGAACTTGATCCAGCCGGGGGAGCAGCTGGTGATCATCGGGAGTACGGCGCTCCCGCCGGTCAGCACGGCACGGGCGCGCTGGAGGAACTCGGTGCCCTCTTCCATGATGGTCAGATCGGCGGCGAAGTTGGTGTCAAACACATGGTCAAAGCCCAGCTTGCGCAGCGCGGCGGCCAGCTTGCCGGTGACGCGCGCGCCCGGCTCCAGTCCGAAGGCTTCGCCGATGGCGACGCGCACGGCGGGCGCGACCTGCGCCACGGTCTGCAGGGCGGGGTTTTCCAGCGCGCCCCACACCTTCTTCTTGATGCTGGTCTCGCGCAGCGCGCCGACCGGACAGACCACGGTACACTGCCCGCAGAAGGTGCAGTTGACCGAGCCGATGGGCAGGCTCATGGCGGGGGAGATCTCGGTGGAGAAGCCGCGGTTCTGTGGCTGCAGAACACAGGCCTTCTGGATGTCGTTGCAGGCCGTGACGCAGCGGCGGCAGAGGATGCATTTGGACATATCGCGGGTGATGGCGACCGACGCGTCGACGTGGTACTGCGACCGCTCGCCGTCGAACCGCGCGGTGTTGACACCCAGCTGCTTACCCAATGCCTGGAACTCACAGCTTTGGTTGCGCGTACAGGACAGGCAGTCCTGCGAATGATCGGACAGCATCAGCTCATACAGCACCCGGCGCGCCTTGTTGACGCGTTTGGAATAGGTGTTGACGACCATGCCCTCACGCACCTTGGTGGTACAGGAGGCCATCAGGTTTTTCGCGCCCTGCACCTCGACGACGCAGATGCGGCAGTTGCCGCCGCGGTGGGGGTTGAAGCCCAGCTGGCGCATGTAGCAGAGGTTGGGGATGTTGATGTTGTACTGCCGCGCGGCCTCCATGATGGTCAGGCCGTCCTCGACCTCGAAGGGCTGATTGTTGATTGTCATGTTCACCATATCGCCTACCTCCTCTCACAGTGCAGACAGCGCATCGCCTCGGCCATGGCGGTCAGCTTATGATAGCCGAGCACAACCTCGTCAAAGCTGTTGGCGCGTTTGTCCTTGTCCAGCATGTCCAGCGGGTAGCGCGGCAGCTCGACCACTTCGTCGTCGTCCTGCCACGGGGAGAATTTGATTTTTTCACCCTTGTTGAGCGCGCCGCGTCCGCCGAAGTACTGATCGATGGCGATGGCGGCGGTCTTTCCGTCGGCGATGGCCTGAATGACCGTGTCCGGGCCGCGCACAATGTCGCCGCCGGCGAACACGCCCTCCATCGTGGTCATCATGGTGTCGGGGTCGACCGTGAAGGTGCCCCATTTGGTGCGGCCGATTTGGTCGGCCGGAATGAAGGGCAGGTCGGCGTACTGGCTGATGGCCGGAATGACCGTATCGGCTTTGACGATGAAGCTGTCCTCATCCGACGGCACCGATTTGCGGCGGCCGCTGTTGTCGAATTCGCCCAGGGTCATTTTTTTGCATTCTATGCCGGTGATACGCCCGGCGGCGTCGCCGACAAAGCGAACGGGCTGGGTCAGCGGCATCAGCTCGACGCCTTCCTCCAGCGCCTCCTGTATCTCGGCGTCGTAGGCGGGCATCATGCTGCGCGTGCGGCGGTAGAGCACGGTGACCTTTTTGGCGCCCATGCGCAGAGCGGTGCGCGCCGAGTCGATGGCGGTGTTGCCGCCGCCGATGACGACCACATGACGGCCAACCTCCATGCCGCGGTTGAGCTTGACGCGCTTCAGGAAGTCGATGCCGTGCACGACGCCCTCCAGACTGTCGCCCGGGATGTCAATGGATTGGGGCAGTTGGGTGCCGGTCGACACGAAGATGGCGTCGTTCTCCTGACGGAGCTGGTCGAAGGTGATGTCGCGGCCGACCTCGGTGTTGAGGTGCACCACAACGCCCTCCTGCTCGATCAGATTGATTTCGTGCTGCAAAACATCCATCGGCAGGCGGTATTCGGGAATGCCGTAGGCCAGCACGCCGCCGGCCACGTCCTCGGCCTCGTACACGTCGACCTCATAGCCGATGCGCACCAGATAGTGGCCGCAGGTGAGGCCCGCCGCGCCCGCGCCGATGATGGCGACTTTTTTGCCGTTCCTCGGGAAGATAATGTCCTTGGTGTAAGGCTTCTCATGCTTGTGGGCGTAGTCGGCCACGAACCGCTTGAGGTCGCAAATGGCCACGGCCTCATCCAGAGACCGGCGGCGGCATTTGGACTCGCACGGCCGGGTGCAGATGCGTCCGCAAATAGCAGGGAAGGGGTTCTCCTGCCGGATTAAATTGTAGGCGTCGATGAACCGCCCCTCGGCGATCAGGGAAGTGTAGCCGGGCACGTCGACGTTGGCCGGGCAGGTGTTCTCGCACGGCGAGATGAACAGGTCGGCGCACACGCCCGCGCGGCAGCGTTTGTAGCGGATGTGCTCAATGAATTCCTCGCGGAAGTTTTTCAGCGCCGACAGCACCGGATTGGGCGCGGTTTGCCCCAACCCGCAGATGGCGGTTTCCTGAATAACCGAGCCCAGCTCCTCCAGAAGGTCGAGGTCGCTTTCCTCGCCCTCGCCGCGGGTGATGCGCTCCAGAATCTCCAGCATACGCTTGGTGCCCAGACGGCAGGCCACGCACTTGCCGCAGGATTCGTCCTGAATGAAGTCCATGAAGTACCGCGCCGTGTCCACCATGCAGGTGTCCTCGTTCATGGTGATGAGCCCGCCCGAGCCCATAATGGCGCCCAATTTGGCCAGATCGGCGTAGTCGGTGGGTGTGTTGAGATCCTTTTGCGTCAGGCAGCCGCCCGACGGCCCACCGATTTGCGCGGCTTTGAAGGCCTTGCCGCCCGGTACGCCGCCGCCGATGTCGAACAGGATATTGCCCAGCGGCATACCGATGGGCACCTCGACGATGCCCGTGTTGGCGATGTCGCCGGCCAGCGCGAACACCTTGGTGCCCTTGCTGGCGGACGAGCCGACGGACGTATACCACTCGGCGCCCTTTTGCAGGATGGCCGCCACATTGGCGAAGGACTCGACGTTGTTGATGATGGTCGGCTTGCCGAACAGGCCCTCCTGGAAGGGGAAGGGCGGCTTCTGGCGCGGCTCGCCGCGGTGCCCCTCTATGGAGTTCATCAGCGCCGTTTCCTCGCCGCAGACAAACGCGCCCGCGCCGATGCGGATTTCCAGATCGAAATCGAAGCCCGACCCGAAGAGGTTCTTTCCCAGCAGGCCGTACTCTCGGGCCTGTCCGAGCGCTTTTTCCAGCCGTTCGATGGCCAGTGGGTACTCGGCGCGCACGTAAACGTAACCGGTATTGGCGCCGATGGCGTAGCCGCCCAGCAACATGCCCTCGATCAGGCTGTGCGGGTCGCCCTCGATGATGGAGCGGTCCATGAACGCGCCGGGGTCGCCCTCGTCGGCGTTGCAGACGATGAATTTCTCATCGCCGGGCGCGGTGCGGCCGGCCTCCCATTTGACGCCGGTCGAGAAGCCCGCGCCGCCGCGTCCCATCAGCCCCGAGGCCTTGATCTCGGCCACGACGTCGGCGCCGTTCATGCCGGTCAGCGCCCTCTGTGCCGCGGCATATCCGTCCCGGGCGATGTAGGCGTCGATGGAGGCGTGGTCGATCTGCCCGCAATTGCGCAGGGCGATTTTGACCTGCTGGCTGAAGAAGTTGATGTCGCTCATCTTCGGCACATGCCGGCGCAGCGTGCGGTCGAAGAAGGTATATTCGGTGAGAACCCGGCCGTCGATCAGGTGGGCGGCGACGATTTCACGCACCCGTTCAGGCGTCAGCTTGATGTAAAAGGTGTCGTCGAGCGCCTTGTTCTGCGGCGCCTGGATCAGCAGAACCGGGCCGACGGCGCAGGTGCCGATGCAGCCGGTCTCCATGACGCAAACCTTGTCGGAAAGCCCCTGTTCGGACAGCGCCTCGTCCAATGCGGTCTGGGTTTCGGCGCATCCCGAGGACAGACAGCCCGCGCCGCCGCAGACCAGAATGCGGTATGTATACTTTGCCAGCGCGTCGTTGTAGGCTTTTTTGATGTCGCTCAGATTCTTGACGGTGGAAACAGCCATGTCATCACCTCCCAATCAATCGTATTTGGAGAGCAGGCTCTCCAATTTGTTGACGTTGACCTGCTTGCACACCTCGTCGTCGATCATCATGGCCGGAGCCAGTCCGCACGCGCCGATGCAGCGCGCCACTTCCAGCGTGAACTTGCCGTCCTCGGTGGTGCCGCCCAAGCCGACGCCCAGACGATCCTGCAGATGCTCCACCACACGTTTGCCGCCGCGCACATAACAGGCCGTGCCCAAACAGACGCGGATGGTGTGTTCACCGCGCGGCGTGGCGGAAAAGAAGGAGTAAAATGAGACGACGCCCGAGATTTCCGACAGAGGGATGTCCATCCTCTGTGAGATGAACTTCTGCACCTCCATCGGCAGACTGCCGTAGATCTCCTGTGCCAGATGCAGCACCTGAATCAGGCAGCCGTCCTTGCCCTTGTACAGGTCAATGACGTTGGCGATTTTGTCCAGAGCCTGTTCCTCCCTGGTGCCGGAGCAGGCCGGACAAGCGGTGTTAGCCATATCCATCCTCCTTAGTGGGATCAACCCAGGATTTGATGTGTACCAGTATATGCGTCAATTGTCAGAAAAACATGAGGACAGGGTGTGACGCCACGGAAATATTGAGCAAACTCTGAAAATTTGGCACAAATTTGGCACAAATTCAACACAAATTTACCGTGCCCTCTTGATTCCCCGCGCGCGCCGTGTATATAATGGGAACGAAATAGATGAAAAGCCGCCCGAAAGGGCGGCGCAAGCGGTCGAAAAACTCTGTTTCCGATCGTGAGGGAAAAAGGAACGGACGTAAGGGGGAGATGGCCGTGGCGGCGGAAATACGGCTGCTGGTGGCCGACGGGGACGCCAGTGTGCGCGACATCATTCGGTTGGGCGCGGGCGAAGAGGGTTGGCGCTGCGAAATGGCGCCCGACGGCATCGCGGCACTCAAACTGCTCAAACGGCAGACCTACGACCTGATCATCCTCGACGCCGAGCTGCCCGAGGTCGAAGGCCTGATCGTATGCCGCCACCTGCGCAAGGAGTCGGCCGTACCGGTGATATTAATCAGCCGCAACACCAAAGAGGCTGAGCGCTTGGCCGGGTTCGCGGCCGGGGGCAACGACTATGTCATCAAGCCGTTTTATCCGCGCGAGCTGATGGCGCGCATCCGCAACCTGCTGAAGCTGTGCGGTCACGCGGTCGGCAGCCGAAAGCCGCTGGAGGCCGGCCGGATTGTGATCGATCTGGATTCCCATGCCGTGCTGGTCGACGGCCAGACGATCACGCTGGCGCCGAAGGAGTTCGACTTGCTGCTGTTTTTCTGCCGCAACCCCGGTCAGGCCTTCACGCGCGACAATCTGCTCGACCTGGTGTGGGGCGACGAGTACGACGGCTCCGACCGCACGGTGGACACGCATGTCAAGGCGCTGCGCGGGCGAGTCCCGCCGTGCCAGAGGTACATCCAGACCGTCTGGGGCTTCGGATACCGGTTCGAACCAGGAACGAAGAGCCTCGTCGACGCGCAGGGAGTACAGTGAGCGCAGTGGGAGGCTAAACCAAGACAGCGCCGTAGCGCTGACTGTTTAGACCCACACGGAGCGAGCAGTGCGACTGCCCGCGCGGCGGGCACGAGGCTTGACACCGAAGAGCCTCGTCGACGCGCAGGGCGGATAAGACATCCGGCAGCGAAAAAACAGGGCGTTACCCTAAGCTTTGCGGAAGAACCGATAGCCCAAAATACAGATGGGCAGGAAGTAAAGACACCAAAAGCTTAACAGGACGGTGCCGACAACGGCGCTGGTGCCGACGGTGAACACCGGGAACATCGGCATGATGAGACAGGGGAAAAAGAAAATCCCGTGGAATTTCAGCAACCTGCGCAGCGCCTTGTCGCCCTTATCTCTGGCCTTGATCGTGCAGCCGATGAAGAAGGTGGACAGCGCCATGAAGGCGTAGCCAAGCAGGTCGTAGTTGAAAAACAGACTGCCCTGTTGGCCGTAGCTGATGATGGACAGCGCCTCCTCGCCGAGCTGCGGGTTCATGCGCACGGTCGTGCATTCGGCGTAGTAGACCAGACAGATGATGACGGCGTAGACGGCGGCGAAGGCGACGCCCGTGAGTCCGACGGCCGTTTTGTCCTTGTCCCGGCTCTGTGTGTATACCGAGACCATGAAGGGCACAAACCCGAGAGCAATGAACATGCTGGTCAGACAACTGGAGAAGAGGGTCGGGACAAACAGACCGACAATCAGACTGACAGCGAAGGCCAGAACCGAAAGTCCGGTGACGCAGGCGGCGATTTTTCCGGTTTTGATGTTCATACGAAGTACCCCCTCCTCCGCCGCAAACGGGCGGAGATGATACCGGCATTATACCGCATTGTCCGCCGGAAGGGAAAGGGTTTTAAAAACGCCCGCGCCTGATGAACAGGCGCAGGCGTTTTGTGTCAAGGTGCCTATGGTTTGGCCGCTCCGGATCCCGCGATAGGGCCGCGCTGGGACGGTTCCGGCTCGGCGTCGGGGCGTGTCAGCACAACCAACTGCGATTTCTTGGATACGCCCGCCTTGCCGAGAATATTTTTGATGTGAAACTTAACCGTATTGATGGAAATGAACAGCATGTCGGCCACTTGCTGATTGGCGTACCCGCGGATGACCAGATCATAAACCCGCTTTTCAGCCGTCGTCAACGCGCTCATCAGCGAAAGAGCCGACTCTTCGGAGACGGCCGCTGCGCTTGGCTTGACGCGCGGTTTTTCGAGCAAAAAGAGCATCGGCGCGAACAGGAG
The DNA here is from genome assembly GCA_031549735.1 of Oscillospiraceae bacterium. Taxonomy (GTDB): domain Bacteria; phylum Bacillota; class Clostridia; order Oscillospirales; family UBA929; genus JAVBPF01. The sequence goes on along the minus strand of JAVBPF010000066.1, from coordinate 4,952 downwards.
AACGAAAATCTGCCCGCAGAGGAGAACCGGATGATCCATGCCCAAATAGGCGGTCCATATGGGCGGGTCAAAGGCCGACAAAAAGACAATGACCGAGAATAAAAAGCCCAGACACAAAGACAGTGAGAACATACGGTTGATGGGGGAGACTTGTTGGAAGCACAGCCGAACCAAGAGCAGGGCAAACGAGACGGCCGACAGCACCAGAAAAAACAGAGGCAACAGCGTGATCCAAAGGCCGGAAAGCGGCATGAGCAGCGTGACAATGCCCAGACCCATCCCGCTGGTGGCCAGATAGATCCAGAGGCGGACGCGGCGCAGGCCAGCCGTCAGCAGCAAGATCACAACCAAAGCGCCGAAACCCAGCCCGACGCCAAAAGGCCAAGTGCTCGTTGGGTCGGTTCGGTCGAACAGCGCCATCAGACAGGCCAGGCAGACCAGAACCGAGAAGGCCGAGCCAAAAATGGCGGGCAGCAAAAAGCGTCTTCCTGTGATGGTATCGCTGCCCAGGATGTCGCTTTCCTCAGCGGCGTCACGCGGCTCTGAATGAGGGTTCGGAAGACGCGCCGACAAGAGAGTCGGCGCCGATAAAAACAGACAGGCCAGCGCAATGAGGATCAAGGACAAACCATTGTCGATGAGAGCACGCGAAAGGGTAAAAACGGGGAAAGCGGCCAGCAGCAGTACGGCCGCCGCCGTGGCAAAGGCGTTCAGCGCCGCGCTCAGCGTAGTCAGTGTTTGGATGACGGGTAAAACCGATACCGACAGAAAAAACGAGGCCAAAAAGGCCGCGCCGACCGCCAGCGTCGACGGCCACAAGCCGTATGTGAAAAAAAGGCACAGCAACAGAAGCAGCGCCACGGCCGCCAGCCGCAGGCTGTTTTTCCAAGACTTGGGCCAAAAACGGTCGAGCAAAAGCGCCAGCGCGAAACCCGAAAGCACGACAAAAGAAAGCGCCAGCTCGCGGGGGCCCCGTGTGGTGATGGCTTCGGTCATGGTCGGGAAAAGCAAGGGGAAGCAAAGCGGGATCCAGAGAAAGAAGAGGGAAAGCGACAGCCCCGGCGCAATCGTCTGGAATGAGACGAAGCGGGCTTTTTTTTCAGACATGAAGTCACCCTCCAATAAGTGGCTTACATTATATCGCAAGGGGCGGGTCTTGGCAATGACCGGCGTCCGACGGCGGGGTCGGTCGGGCGCGGCGCGCCGATTCCTCCCATCCGTTCATCGAAACTTTCTCTTGCCAACTGAATGCTTGGCGCCGGAAAAAGAGAAAAAACGGCTCAAATGTGACTTCGCTGGGTTGTCGGAAGGTGACCGAAAGAGTCACATAGACACGCGCCGGCATAGAATGAGACCAGCAGGGCTTCCCTGCGATACAAGAAAAAGGGTCCACCTCATGAGTATGCCCATTTTTGAAGCCAGCGATGTGCTCCGCTGTCAGGCCGTTACCGACGTCATCGCCTCGGTCGCTTTGGAGCAGACGGCTCTTTCTCATATTTTGAACGCCGAGGGCGAAAAACTTCAGGCCTTAACGGCCACGGTCGGCGGCACCACAGAAGAGCTGCTCGGCGTCAACCGATCGGTTTAGGCGACCATCGCCAACGCGTTACGCTGACCTGCCTCGGACCGAACACGACCTACACCCTGCAGGAGACGACTCCCCCGTTCGGCCACTATTCCAACCCGACCGTCTACACGGTGGTGGTGATCGGCCGCGATCCCATTACGGTTGATGGCGAGCCGATGGCCGATTTCGTCGTGCTCAACACCGCCGTCACGGCCTGAGCCCCCGGCCGAAAGCCACGGGCAAAAAAAGCAGACCGGACGCCGCTTCGCGCGGAGTCCGGTCTGCTTTTTTTGTCTTTCGGTGGCCTCGGGAAGTCGGTTAATCCACATCCTCCACGACTCTCTCGGGCGGATGGTCGAGCTGTTCGGGGTTCTGGAAAATATCGTGCACCATCTTATGCACCTTGGAAAAGTAATACCCGTCGCAGATACGCTCGTCCAGCGTGAGCGAATACTCAATATACCGCTGTTCTTTCGGCTTGCCGTCACGGTCGAGCACGTACTCGACGTTTTTACGCCCGAACACCAAAAACAGGCCGCAGTTGCCGAAGTCGTACAGGTGGTGGTGCACGGGCGGCAGATTGATGGAACCCAGATCGGCCAGGAACAAGGTGCCGTGGAAGGGGCTGACCTTGTTGAGCGCCTTGGGCATTCTGCCGTGCTGATCGAGAAATTTCATGAACCAGACGAAAAAGGTCATGATGGGGCGCGGAAGGTGTTTCAGCGCGCGTGCCGCGCCGTCCACTTCGTTGGAATCACCTTCCTGCTCGGCCAATTCAACCGCCTCGACCACGCGCCGATAGACATCCTCCGCGGTGTCTCGCGGGTCGCAGGTGATTTTAACCGTGGTCTCCTGCCCGTCGACGCTCAGAGACTTCTTGACCGCAAAGTTGATGTCAATGGAGTTGCGGGCATACATGCGGTGCCCGGCCACAAAACGGTTGAGCGCCGGCCGCTGGGAAACGATGCGTACGAACAGGGTAAGAAAAAACACCAGCATGCCGAAACCCTTGAGCCCGTCGGCGCGCTTCTGCCGGATGTACCGTTCGGCAGCGCGGATTTCCTCCTTGCCGAAGAACTGGTTGGCCGCGCCGGTTCGCGTGTTCAGCACAAAGTAGAGGATGGTGTTGAGAGGATCGAGACTTCTCAGACGGCGGCCGTCGTACCGGTCGCCGAATCGGCGCTTGCGTTTGAGAGGATTGTCCGACGGCGGCGAAGCCGCGGGCTTCACCGGAGTTTGCACTTCTGCCATAGCACAATGCTCCATTCTCATTGGTTTCATACGTCCGTACAGACCGAGCCTTTTAAGCCGACCCAGTCACATCATTATACGAAGCCGGCGCGGGGAATACAATCCTTTTTTTCTGGAAAGCTCTGGGGAACCTTGGGGAAACGCCTGAAAGCTCCCAACTTTTCGGTTGTTCTTTTTTTGGGGTGTGATATAATAAGAAATCCGCGCCATTGTTGTTTGCCCCGGGCAATGCCTGATTTATCCGTCACGGGCGCGCGGCCTGTTGAATCAGGGGTTGCCAAGCAGGAAGAGGTGTTTCTTATGGGCTTGATCAAGGCCGTTTTCGGCTCCCACTCCGACCGCGAACTCAAGCGTGTGATTCCCATCGTCAATCAAGTCGAGGCGCTGGCCGATACGATGGCCGCGCTGTCCGACGAGGAGCTCAAGGCCAAAACCGAGGAATTCAAAAAACGCTATCAGGCGGGCGAGGATCTGGACGAGCTTTTGCCTGAGGCCTTCGCCGTCGTGCGGGAAGCCGCGTGGCGCGTCGTCGGCATGCGCCCGTTCCGCGTCCAGCTCATCGGCGGCGTCGTCCTGCACCAGGGCCGTATCGCCGAGATGCGCACCGGTGAGGGCAAGACGCTGGTGGCCACGTTGCCGGCCTATCTGAACGCCCTGACCGGCAACGGCGTACACATCGTCACGGTCAACGACTATCTGGCCAAATACCATTCGGAGTGGATGGGCAAGGTCTACCGGTTCCTGGGGCTGACCGTCGGGTTGGTCATACACGACATCGAGCCGGGCGACCGCAAAAAGTCCTATGAGGCCGACATCACATACGGCACCAACAACGAATTCGGCTTCGACTACCTGCGCGACAACATGGCCATTTACAAAGACAATATGGTGCAGCGCGGGCACGCCTTCGCCATCGTCGATGAAGTGGACTCCATTTTAATTGATGAGGCGCGTACCCCGCTCATCATTTCGGGGCAGGGCGACAAATCGACCGAGCTGTATGAGCGCGCCGACCGTCTGGTGTCGGGCATGCGCTGCCAGCGCGTGGTCGAGCTGGACGCCAAGGCCGAGCATGATGAGATGGACGGCGACTACCTTGTCGACGAAAAGGCGCGTACCGCCACGCTCACCGCTTCGGGCATCGCCAAGGCCGAGAAGTTTTTCGGCATAGACAACCTGTCCGACGCGGACAACGCCACCATCAACCACCATGTCAACCAGGCCATCCGCGCCCACGGCGTCATGCACCGCGACACCGACTACGTCGTTCGTGAGGGCGAGGTCATCATTGTCGACGAGTTCACCGGGCGCCTGATGTTCGGCCGCCGGTATTCCGAAGGCTTGCATCAGGCCATTGAGGCCAAGGAGCACGTCAAGGTCGAGCGCGAGAGCACAACGCTGGCCACCATCACCTTCCAGAACTATTTCCGTATGTACCGCAAGCTGTCGGGCATGACCGGAACGGCCATGACCGAGCAGGAAGAATTCAACACCATCTATAAGCTCGACGTCATCGAAATCCCGACCAACAAGCCGATGGTGCGAAACGATTACCCCGACTCGGTCTACAGAACCGAAGCGGGCAAGTACCGCGCCATCATCCGCCAAATCGCCGAGTGCCACGAAAAGGGGCAGCCGGTGCTGGTCGGTACCGTGTCGATCGACAAGAATGAAAAGCTGTCCTCGCTGTTGAAAAAAGAGGGACTGCCGCATGTGCTGCTCAACGCCAAGAACCACGAGAAGGAAGCCGAGATCGTGGCGCAGGCCGGTCACATGGGCGCCATCACCGTGGCCACCAACATGGCCGGCCGCGGTACCGACATCATGCTGGGCGGCAACTCGGACTACCTGGCCGTGGCCGCGCTGCGCAAGTCGGGCGTCCCCGAGGAGATCATCGTCGAGGCCACCGGCTACGCCGATACCGAAAACGAAGAGGTGCTGGCCGCCCGGACGCTTTTCGCCGAAAAGCTGGCCGAGCACAAACAGGCCATCGCGATTGAGGCCGAACGGGTGCGCGAGGCGGGCGGTCTGTTCATCATCGGCACCGAGCGGCACGAATCCCGCCGCATCGACAACCAGCTGCGCGGCCGGGCGGGCCGTCAGGGCGACCCGGGCGACTCGCGCTTTTTCCTCT
>JAVBPF010000051.1:0-11164 GCA_031549735.1 Oscillospiraceae bacterium | reverse complement strand
GACTCCGCCGCAATCCGTGGCGCCGCCACTGCGGTGGTCACGGCGCTCGAAACGGCCCTACGCGGCGTGGCCGAGGTCGTCGAACCGGAGTACATCGACACGACCGAGCTGGAAGCCCTTTTGGCCGACGCCGACGCTTTGGTCGAAGCGGACTACACAGCGGCCACCTGGGCCGTTCTCGCCGCCGCCGTCTCGACTGCCGACGCCTGGTTGACCGGCGCGCCGTACGAAGACACCGCCGCCAATCTGGCAGGCTACAGCGCCCTGATTGTGGCGTTGCAGGCCGCGATGGATGGCCTGGAAGAGGTCAACCCCGAGCCCGACATCGCGCTTGTTCTGAAAATGCCGTCGTCGCTCAAGGTGGCTCGCGCGAAGACCATAACGGCCAACTTGACCTGGACCCCGGCCAATGTGGCCCTGACGCTGACCACGACCTTCCAGCCGGCGGGCATCGCCACGGCCACCGTTCGCGACTCCGTAGCCGGCTCCGCCAAGATCGACATCAAGGGCACGAAGGTTGGCAACACCATCATGACCATTTCAACCGCCGACGGAAAGGCCTCCGCCTCCGTCATCGTGCAGGTGACCTAAGACCCATCGGGGTCACCATCCATCTATAGAAACCATGAAAAGAGGAGGCCATCCGCGACGCGGGTGGCCTCCTCTCTGGAGCGAAACATATCGGATTAGTAACCTGTTGAACGGGAAAGAATAGGGGGGTGAAAGGGGGAGAACGATGAGCGAAGGCATGGTGACATACGACAGCAATGATGCTGAAAAACACGCAGAGGCGCGCGAGGAGATTGTCGAAACCGGTTCGGTGACGGCGCGTTCCAGCAAGGGAACCATCCACTGTCTGACCATTGTCGGACAGATTGAGGGGCATGAAATGCTTCCGCCGCAGAGCAAGACGACCAAATACGAGCATGTGATGCCGCAGTTGGCCGCCATTGAGGAGAGCGAGGAGATCGACGGACTGCTCATTTTGCTCAACACGGTGGGCGGCGATATCGAGGCCGGGCTGGCCATCGCAGAGTTGATTTGCAGCATGAAGAAACCAAACGTTTCGCTGGTGCTGGGGGGCGGTCATTCCATCGGCGTGCCGCTCGCTGTGGCGTCACAGCGCTCCTTTATCGCGCCATCGGCGGCCATGACCATTCATCCGGTGCGTCTGAACGGTGTGATCATCGGGGTGCCGCAGACGTTTGCCTACTTCCAGAAAATTCAGGAGCGCATTGTCCGCTTTGTGGTGGCTAATTCGCATATCGATGAAAACGACTTCAAGGAGCTGATGCTCAGAACCGGCGAATTGGCCGCCGATGTGGGTAGCGTCATCTACGGCGAGGAGGCGGTCAGCCGGGGCCTGATTGACGAGGTCGGCGGGCTGTCCGATGCGCTGCACTGCCTGCACGAGCGCATTGCCGAAAATCGCAGGGCAAGGGGCGAGACAACCGGCGAGGAGATAAACCAGGCGCTTAGCCAATCCAGGTAATCGCTGAAAAAACACGCCACAACATCACACCGGCCATTTTGTGCCCCGGGTGCGTTGCAAAAACTTGAAAGGCACAAAGCAGTCCTGCGTTATTGCGTCTTCCCGGTGCGCAAAAATTCAAGCCGTGCTGCCGCGTCGATTTATTCAGCGCCAACCTTGCTCCGGGAAGCAGGAAGAAAGTTCGTGAATTTTCTCGCAATTTTTGTGGCGCACATCCGTCCGGTGTGATATGATATCAAAATATGAGAACAACCTGGGGGACGGTGCCGCCTTTGTATCTGAAGTCCTTTGAGATCCACGGGTTTAAGTCATTTTGTGACAAAACCACGCTGACCTTCGAATCGGGTATCACGGCAGTGGTCGGACCCAACGGCAGCGGAAAAAGCAATATTGCCGAGGCGCTGCGCTGGGTTCTGGGGGAACAGAGCCCGCGCTCTTTGCGTTGCGAAAAGAAGATGGAGGAGATCATCTTCCACGGCGCGGCCCACCGCGGCCCGCTCGGTTTTGCCGAAGTCAGCCTGCAGCTTCACAATCAGGATGGTTTTTTTCCCGTACCCCAGAATGAGTTGGAAATCACTCGGCGGCTATACCGTTCGGGGGAGAGCGAATACTTCATCAACCGCGCGTCGGTGCGCCTGAAGGATGTTCTGGAGCTGTTCATGGATACCGGCCTGGGGCGCGACGGCTACTCGATCATTGGTCAGGGACGTATCGGCGAGATTCTTTCGGAAAAAAGTGGGGATCGCAGGCGCGTCTTTGAGGAGGCGTCGGGCATCTCTCGTTTTCGCTACCGGCGTGAGGAATCGGAGCGCAAGCTGGGCGCCGCAGAACTCAACCTGACCCGTATCGCCGACAAGATTGAGGAACTGCAGATGCAGGTCGAGCCGCTGCGCGAGCAATCGGGAAAGGCGCAGGCCTATCTGACCTTGCGCGAGGAACTAAAGACCTGGGAAGTCACGGTTTGGATCGACGCGCTGGAAAAAATCAGGACAGGCTTTGTGACGGTCAACGGCGGCCTGACCGATGCCAGAAATCAATTGACCGCGGGCGAATTCCGGCAGAAAGAGCTGTATTCCTCCTCCGAGGCCATGGGCGCTTCGATGGAGCGGCTGTCGGTCGACATGGAGAGCAAGCAGGAGACGCTCAAGGGCCTCCAGAGTGAGATGGCGGAGATCGAGAGCGCGCTTCTGGTGCTGCGCAACTCCATCGAACACAATCAGGAAAACATCACACGGCTTGAAGCTGAACAGACGATACAATCCGGCCGTGGCGCCACTTGGGAAGAACAGCGGCGCCAGCGACAGACACATTTGGAGGAAGTCGAAAGCTCGCTCGGCCGGATCGGCGCGGAACTGGCGAGCGTTCGCGCCGCCGCTCAAGCGTTGGTCGAGCAAAATGAGGATGGCGCTGCCAAGGTCGATGCGCTTAAAGCCTTGGAGTCTGAGGCACAGGAAGCCATGAATCAGCTTCGCACCCAGATCTCCTCCGCGCAGACGGCGCAGGTGGAGCTGACCGCGCAGAGCGAAACGGCGGTGCAGGATCAGACCGATCGCGTATCGCAGGCCAACGAACTGAAAGAGGCGCTGGACGCGGTTCGAAAAGATATGGAACACACCGAGGAGGAAATGGTCTCCCTGCAGAACGTGATCGGCGGCTATGAGCTGCGCGCCGCCGCGCGGCAAAAAAAGCTGGAACAAGCGGACGCCGAGTGGCGGGAGGCCGAACGGACGCTTCATGCTTCCGAATCCAGACAGAAAATGCTCGCCGAGATGGAGCGGGACTATGAAGGCCGTTCCCGCGCAGTCAAAACGGTTATGCGCGAGGCCGAACGCGGCAGCCTGTCCGGCATTCGGGGCGCTGTCTCCGACCTCATACGTGTCGACGACCGCTACGTCGTGGCCATTGAAATTGCGCTGGGCTCGTCCCTCTCACATATCGTTGTCGAAAGTGAAGACAACGCCAAGGCGGGCATCGCGTTGCTGAAGCGGAGCGACGCCGGGCGCGCCACCTTCCTGCCCATGACGGCCATTTCGGGCCGCACGTTGGATGAAACCGGACTGGAGCGCGAGGCGGGCTATGTGGGTGTGGCCTCCGAACTCGTTCAGTTTGATCCGGCCTATCAGAATATCATAGAGAGTCTTCTGGGACGGACCGTGCTGGTTGAAAACCTCGACGCCGCTGTCAATTTGGCGCGCGCGCGGCGGCACCGCTTCCGTATCGTCACGCTGGACGGTCAGATCATCGCGCCGGGCGGTGCTATGACCGGCGGCAGTATAGCCAAGAGTGTGGGTGTGTTGTCCCGAAAGAACGAGCTGGAGCGGCTCGATGTTCAGGTGATTGAGTGCGCCCGTCGCGTGATGGAGTCCGAGGAACGCCTGTCCAACGTGAAGAGAGAGGTCGCCGCCGTAAACTATGAGCTGGAAGTGGCGCAGGGGCAGAAGCGGACGCTGGAGAACGCGCTTTTAGCGCAGAGGACGCAATGGGAGCACACCGAGGCGCGCCATCGCGAGATGCAGGCGCAGGTCGAGGAAATCGACCGCCGTCTCCGCCAGATGGAGGAACGCCGCCGCGCCGCCCAAGTCGAAGAGGAAACCGCCGCCGCCGAATGGGAGCGCCAGAAGGCGCTGGCGCAAGACTTCGCAGCGCAAGCCGCACAGTTGGCTGAAGCGCAGAGCGGCCGCAGCGGACAGCAGAGCCGTTTGACCGAGAGCATTTCGGAGCTGGCGGCCAAGCTGGCAGCCGGCGAGGCCGAAAGAGCGGCCGACCGGCAGAGGTTGGAAGAATATGAGCTGTTGTTCTCCGATGCGCTCCGCGATCAGAGTGAACGCGCCGAGTCCATTCGGGCGTACGAGGAGAAAAACAGGGAACTTTCCGAAAGCATCGACGTCAAAACGGAATATCTGGCCGAGTCGGCGCAAAAGGTCAAGACGGCGCAGGATGAATTGGACGGAATCCTGTCCAGCCGCCGCGAGCTGGAGGGACAGCGCACGGTCATTGAGAAGCAAATCAAGGACATCTACGAGGACAACCTCAAGCTGGAGCGGGAAGTGGCGCGACTGGAGTCCAGACAGGCCGCCGGCGAGGCCGAGGAGAGGGCCATTGTGGATCGGCTCTGGGATACATACGGCCTCACGCACAGCGGCGCTCTGACCATGTGCGCGCCGTTGGACAATCTGACTGCGGCCAATCGCCGCATCGGGGAACTGAAATCTGAGATTGCGGCGCTGGGCAACCCGAATCTGGGCGCCATTGAGGAGTACGAGCGTGTCTCCGAGCGTTACGCCTATCTGTCCGAACAGCACGGGGACGCCAACCGCGCCCGCGAGGAGCTGCTCAAGATCATCGACGACATCACCGGGGAGATGAAGCAGATCTTCGCCGAACGGTTCGCGCTGATCAGCCGCCATTTTTCCGAGACCTTCGCCGAAATCTTCGGCGGCGGCTTGGCTCAGTTGGAGCTGGAGGATCCGGAGGATATCTTGAACTGCGGTGTGGAGATCAAGGCGCAACCGCCCGGGAAACGCCTGCGTTCCATCTCGCTGCTGTCGGGCGGGGAGAAGTCGCTCACCGCCATCGCGCTCTATTTCGCCATCTTCACGGTGCGTCCCGCGCCCTTCTGCGTGCTCGATGAGGTCGACCACGATCTGGACGACGTCAACGTGGCCAGATTTGCGCAGTTTCTGCAAAAGATGTCGAAGGACAAGCAGTTTGTTGTCATTACCCACCGGCGCGGCACCATGGAGGCCGCCGACATCCTCTATGGTGTGACCACCGAGGAGGAGGGCGTTTCCAAGATTCTCAGCATGCGTCTGGACGAGGCGCAGCGTGGGGCGGTCGGATAGGGAAATTCTGGAGTGGGTAACCGCTATACAACTTTGTAATACACAGGAGGCACATATGGGGCTTTTCGATAAACTGAAGCAAGGTTTGACCAAGACACGCCAGAATATGGGCAGCGCACTGGCCGGCCTGTTCGGAGGATTTACGCGTGAAAACCTGGAATTCTTTGATGATCTTGAGGAGATGCTCATCATGGCTGATTTGGGCGTCGAAACGGCGTCTCGGACGGTGGAGTCGCTAAAGGAGCGCTGCAAGAGCGACAATCTGCGAACGCCGGACGAGGTGCTGGCCGTGCTCCGTGAGATTTTGATTTCTCTGATGGACGTCGGAGATACGGCACTGAAGATCGGAACCAAACCGTCGGTCATGCTGGTGATTGGCGTCAACGGCGTCGGCAAAACAACGACACTGGGCAAGTTGGCGCAAAAGTTTGCGCAGGAGGGTCATGATGTACTGCTGTGCGCGGGCGATACCTTCCGCGCCGCTGCTGCCGAGCAGTTGGGCATCTGGGCCGACCGGGCGCATGTGGACATCATCCGGCAGCAGGAGGGCGCCGACCCGGCGGCTGTCGTTTTCGATGCGCTCACGGCGGCCAAGAAACGCGGCAGCGACATCGTGCTGTGTGATACAGCCGGACGGCTGCACAACAAAAAGAATTTGATGAACGAACTCAACAAAATCAGCCGCGTCATCGAACGAGAGGCGCCGGGCTGTGATCGGGAAAACCTGTTGGTGCTCGACGCGACGACAGGGCAGAACGGACTGATGCAGGCGGCGGCGTTCGCCGAATCGGTACCGCTGACCGGCGTCATACTGACCAAGCTGGACGGCACGGCCAAGGGTGGTATTGTCTGCGCCGTGGCAGACACACTGAAGATCCCGGTCAAGTATGTCGGTGTCGGTGAACAGATCGACGACCTGCTGCCGTTCGACGCGCGCGCCTTTGTGGAGGCGCTGACTTCGGTGACGGCCGGATGACGAAGCTTGTGTTGGCCACCAACAATGAGAAAAAGCGCCGCGAAATGGTTCCTCTGCTGAGCGCGCTGGATTTGGAGCTTGTTCTGCCGAGGGAGCTGGGCGTCGCCTTTGATCCGGAGGAAACCGGAACGACATTTATAGAAAACGCCCGCATTAAGGCGCAGGCGGCGCTTGAGGCGACCGGCCTGCCCGCGCTGGCCGACGATTCGGGGCTTGAGGTCATGGCGCTGGACGGTGCGCCCGGTGTCTGGTCGGCGCGTTATGGCGCACCCGAGGCGGTGTCCGACACCGATCGAAACCAGTATTTGTTGAAAACCATGCATGCGATCGAGCGCCGATCGGCGCGTTTTGTCTGCCAGCTTGTCTGCCTGCTCCCGGACGGCAGGAGTTTGGAGGCGCGCGGCGTATGCGAAGGGGAGATCCTGAATCAGCCGCGCGGGTGGGAGGGCTTTGGCTATGATCCGCTCTTTTGGCTGCCGTCGTTGGGCAAGACCATGGCGCAGCTGTACCTGACCGAGAAAAACACGCTTTCACACCGCGCCCTCGCCATTCGGAAGTTCATCGAGCTGTGGCGGGAGAAACGCTGCGGTATCGAGGGATAACAACCTGTTGATTGAAAAATGTGAGGTTCATCTATGCTTTCTGGAAAACAACGTGCCACACTACGCGCGGCGGCCCACTCGGCCGATACCGTTCTGATGGTGGGCAAGGAGGGCGTCACCGAGGCGCTCGTCAAGGCGGCCGGCGAGGTCATCACAGCGCGCGAGCTGATCAAGGGCCGCGTTCTGGAGACATCGCCCCAGCCGGTCAAAGAAATCGCGGAGACACTGGCCGAAGCGCTGTACGGCGACGTCGTTCAGGTCATCGGCAACCGATTTGTATTGTATAGACGCAACCCGGAGCTCCCGGACCTCTTTTTTTCGTAACCGAGATCCCGCTTGTCGGAGAGTTGGGAGGAAATAACCAATGAGCGCACAACGTCAGGGATTGGCCCTGTTCGGAGGCACCTTCAACCCGCCGCACAACGGACATATCGCCGCACTGGAGACGGTTTGCCGGGAACTGAATCCCGGACGTATCCTCGTCGCGCCAACCGGCCGGCCGGTGCACAAGAAGCTGCCGGAAGGCACGCCCGAGCCGTGTCATCGCATGGCCATGGCGGCACTGGCGTTTCAGGACTGGCCGGGCGTGGAGATCACCGATCATGATCTGAACGCGTCCGGGTACGCCGCCGACACGCTCGATTGGCTGACCGAGGTCAACCGCGCCGCGCCGATTTGGCTGGTGGTGGGGGCCGATATGTTTCTCTCCATCCAAAGTTGGCGAGATCCGGAGCGCATTTTCGCGGCGGCACGCATCGCGGTTCTGAGCCGCGAAAACAACCAGGAATCCGAAGTGTACCGACATGCCGAATTCCTGATGCATCGCTTCGACGCCGCCGTCGATATCCTGCCACACAAGCCCGTTGAAGTCTCGTCCACTCATTTGAGGCATCTGCTGGGCAGAGGACTGGGCGAGGAATGGATCCCTCAGGCCGTCCTTTCATACATTCGAGCAAACGGATTGTATACGGATTAACGATTTACATCGAAGAGAGGGGCGGTGACGGCGTGCCTTTTGACTTGAGTGCGCTGCGTGCGGCGGTTAGAGACCGACAGACGGCAAAACGCTTCTTGCATACGTGCGGCGTTGAGCAGGAGGCCGACACGCTGGCCATGCGCTGGGGCGTAGACCGGGAAAGGGCGCGCTTCAGCGCCATCCTGCACGACGCACCCAAACGCCTGAGCGACTCCGAGCAGCGAACCCTTTGTGAAAAATACAAAATTCCACTTCCGGCCGACGGCAATATGAAGCTTGTGCATGCCGAGACCGGCGCGATGTTGGCGCGGCGCGAGTTTGGCTGCCCCGAGGAGATTTGCTGTGCCATTCGCTGTCACACGCTGGGCAAGGAGAACATGACGGCGCTGGAAAAGGTGATCTATTTGGCTGACTGGATCGAGCCAAACCGAAGCATGGGAGGGGTTTACAAACTTCGAGAAATGTGTTATGTTCACCTGGAGGCCGCGTTGCTGCTGGCCTTTGACATGTCCGTTTGTCTGCAGATGGTGCGTGGACGCACCATACATCGTCAGACGCTCGAGGCTAGGAATTATTTATTGACATAGGAAGGCCGGGTCGGCGCGTATAAACGACCTTGGCAATCTACACCGAGATAACATAGAAACAGAGGGTTATATGAGAAATTCATCACAGGTTTATCAAGAGGACAACCGAAGAGGGAGCAAACCCAAAGGCAAAATAAAATATACCATTTTAAGCCTTTTTTTGGTGGGCATGGTCTGCCTGGCGATTGGCGGCTATATGTGGATGACCAAGACCATTGGTGAGGTCAAGCCCCCCGACCTCACCGAGCCCCCGCCTGACCATCTGGTCGAGGACACGCCCGATCCGCTTGAGAGCGCCCGGCCGTCCGGCTCCGGTGTACGCCGTGAGGGCGTGTATACCGTCATTCTGGGCGGAACCGATTTGGACGACTATCACACCGATACGCTGATGGTGGCCACGCTGGATAGCGTCAATCACACGTTAGATGTTTTGAGCGTTCCGCGCGACACGCAGGTCGACGTGAGTTGGAACATCAAGAAGATCAACGCGGCCTGGGGCGTCGGCAAGCAGGACATCACAATGCTGAAGGATCTGCTGCAGACGGTCATCGGTTTCAAGCCGGACAACTATGTTATTGTGGATTTGAAGGGATTTGTGAGGCTCGTCGATGCCATCGACGGCGTGGATTATGATGTGCCGCGCCGAATGTCCTATCGCGATCCTGACCAGAATCTGTACATTGATCTGCAGCCCGGCATGCAGCATCTGAGCGGCGACGAGGCCATTCAGTTGGTGCGTTACCGCAAAGGCTATGCGGAGGGCGATTCTGGGCGCATCGCGCTGCAGCAGGATTTTATGAAGGAAGTATTCAAACAGGTCATCGCGGTGAAGAACGTGTTCAAGATCCCTGAGTTCATCGACATCGCCAACGAGAATGTCCGCAGCGACCTGTCAACGGGTTCGATGATCTGGTTCATGCAGCAGATCATGGAGATGGAAGACGACGCCATCACGTTCCATGTCCTGCCCGGCAATCCGTCGGCCTATTACAAGAAGCAAAACTATTACATCGTGGACGCGGACAAAGCGGTGGAGCTGGTCAATCAGTACATCAACCCCTACACGAAGCCCATCACCGCCGACAAACTGAACGTCGTCAGCTATGTGGACTATTACAATTGATTGGGACAAACCCCGTGAGGAAATGAGGCGAAGTCACTATGCATGATGAGGAAATAAAGCGGAGCGCCGAGGGCTCCGACGGGTCGGACATTCAGTTCAAACGGCGTAAAGTCTTTCGTATTGCACTGTGGTCGCTGTTCGGCGTCGGCGTTGTCGCGCTCGGCATTGGCGTTGCCCTGATGATCTCCAAGATGAACGCCAGCATCACACCGCCCGATGTCGCCATACCGCCGGTCATTGCGAACCCGGACGATGTGGACGCGCCTGTCACGGCCGCTCCCGCCGCCAACGGACGACGAACCGGTGTCTATACCATCATTTTGGCCGGTACCGATCTGGACAACTATCACACCGACACGCTGATGGTGGCGACGCTGGACAGCGTCAACCACAAGCTGAACATTCTGAGCATTCCGCGCGACACGCAGGTGAATGTGGAGTGGGAGAATAAGAAAATCAACGCCGCTTGGGGTTACAACAACCAGGATATCAGCTTGCTTAAAGAGTTTTTGCAGTCGGTCATCGGCTTCCAGCCCGACAATTACGTCATCGTCGACATGAACGGGTTCATGGCGCTGATCGATGCCATCGGAGGCGTGGACTTCGATGTCCCGCAGCGTATGTACCATCCGGATTCCAATCCGATGCTGCGCATCAATTTGCAGGCCGGTTATCAGCACCTGGACGGCGCCGAAGCGCTTCAGGTCGTCCGCTTCCGCAGCTATTTCGAGGGTGACCCGCACCGTGTCGCGGTACAGCACGACTTTTTGTCGGCGGTGGCGCACCAGACCCTGAGCCTGCAGAATGTCTTTAAGGTCAATGAGTTTATGGACATTGCCAAAGAGAACGTACAGAGCGACCTGACCGCCGGCTCCATGATCTGGTTTTTACAGGAGGTCATGGGCATGGAGGAAAAGGACATTGTATTCCATTCCTTGCCCGGCAATCCGGACGGCTGGTATAATAGCTTAAACTACTTTCTGGTTGATCCGGAGGAGACTGTGCGTCTGGTCAATGAGTTTATCAACCCCTACGTCGAGCCCATCAAACTGGCCGACATCGACGTGCCCCATCTGAACGACGGGATCCATCCGTGAAGAAAGAACGCGTCTTGTCGCGAAAACAAAAGCATTGTCAGTCCGACAAAAAAGAACCACGAAATTCGGGTTAGGAGAATACTATGCAGTCTACCCCCAAAGAGATCGCCCTGTTTCTGGCGCAGACGGCCGACGGCAAAAAGGCGCGGGACATCACCGTGCTGGAAGTGACCGATCTGACCGTTCTGGCCGACTATTTTGTTATTGTCACCGGCACCTCCAACACACACATCAAGACGTTGAGCCAGGAAATCGAGCATGTGATGAAGGAGCGGGGCGCCCCGCCTCATCATGTGGAGGGGTATCTATCCGGCAACTGGGTTTTGCTCGACTTCGGCTGTGTCATCGTTCACATATTCGCTGCTGAAACGCGTGAGTTCTATGCGCTGGAGCGGATGTGGAGCGATGCCGTGAAAGTGGAGTGGGCCTGAGTGACTGCGGTTGCAAGAGCGTCCGCGATCCGATCATG
>JAVBPF010000070.1:0-19473 GCA_031549735.1 Oscillospiraceae bacterium | reverse complement strand
GCGATGCCGCCGAGCAGGTCGAGGTATTCCCGGCCGTCGATGTCGGTCAGTCGCGCTCCCTGGGCCTCAATGACCGACAGGGGATAGCGTCCGTAGGTCCGGCATAGAAGCCGCTCTTCCCGCGCTTTCAGGGCGTCAAACCGCTCGCTCATGGCACTGCCTCCTTGACAAGAATAAACATGAGATCATGCAGCATGGACTTTTTTTGTCAACATGTCAAAAGTCTTGAAATATATAATGCTTTTATATGGATAAACAGATCAGGCTCCGGTATGTCCGAAGCCGCCCGCGCCGCGTCCGGTGGAGTTCAATTCCGTGGTTTCTTCCAGTCGCACCCGGAACACGGGCTGGAACACGAGTTGGGCAATGCGGTCGCCCCGGCGGATGGTGCGCGACTCCGGCGAAGTGTTGAGCAGGATGACAATGATTTCACCGCGATAGTCGGGGTCGATCACGCCCGTGCCCTGGGCCACGGTCAGGCCCTGGACCGCGCCCAGGCCGCTGCGCGAATATACAAAGCCGGCCATGTCGGCGGAGGCGGGCTCCACGGCCAGTCCCGAAGGCACGGCCAGACGGCTTCCGGGCGGGATGGTCGCCTCGGCTTCGCTCAGGCAGGCCCGCAGATCGATGCCCACGGAGTCGGGCGTGGCGTAGGCCGGAGGCTCATAGGAACGGCGATAGGAGGGGGCGGGCTGCGGGGTACGGGTGTTCACATCGTTTGCGCGGGCCGTTTCGGCCGGGGGCGCGGCTGTGGCCACGGCGGATGGGGCGCTCTCGTCCCACAACGCGGCAGGGGCGGTGTCCGGCTGGCGATTCTGAATCTCGCTCTCCGGCTCGTCGACCTTTTTAATCATGCCCATGCGCTCCAGCATGTCCATCATTTTTCGGTTGTCTTTTTTCGAAGACATGTTTATCCCTCCGCAGTCGGCAAACACGATTTTTCTATGTTCCGTGTCCCCATAAGATGGTCCGCGTCAGCGGACGGAAAACACAAAAACAGCGTTTTCCGCACGCCCCAGAAACATACGGATACCAATCTATCGTTTATTCTATCCATTCTCTGCATCCTTGTCAATCGTTTTCTTTAGGAATGGTCATGAACTTATTGTTGGCGCACCGATTGAAACACCGGAAGGAGGATTCGTGCCTAATTTTCCAGAAAAGCCTAAAGTCCACTTTTGTAATTTACGAAAGGTCAGATGTAAGTTACAATTTCCAAAACAGTCATATTTTATTACAGATAAGCGGCATTGCGCAAAGGAGGCTCCTATGTCCATCACATCCATCGCCCCCCAGGCCAGCTCTGAAATTGCCGCTTTGGCGCAGACGACAGCATCCTCACGAGCCACCGCGTCAAGTTCAACCGCCGTTGTCTCGGCGGGTCGCGCCGTGGATGTCCCCGGGCCGTCGGCTTCGGTCTACGCCAATAACGACAAGTCGTCGGCTTCGGCGGGCGTCACGCTGCCCGCGCCGCCCTACGCCGGGAAGATCGACTACATGACCGACGCAGAGATATGGGACACAGCCAGACGTATGCGTTTGGAGGATCGAAAATACGACTATACTGGGATGTCAGATGTGGAAATCTACCAGGCTATATGTGACCGATATGTTGAGGTGTTTGGTGAGCCTTTTTTAAACATGGACGAACCCCTGATTGCCTCACTTGAGAGAGGGGCTGCAGTATCTGTATTTCATGCTGCGCTCAGGGACCAGTTTGGCACATCGAGAGCAGCGGATTTGGTCAACCGGGAACGATTGGGTTGCGCGGGCATGAACTACGCGGAGGCCGAGCGAACCGTGATACAGAAATACGCAGACAAAACACCGCTCACATTACGCGACGTGGTCAATATTAATGTGGAAATGTGCAATATGGGGTATCTGAACGGTTCCATGGCGGCACTGCAGAAATACGTAATGCCTGCTAGCGATACCGGGGATATGAACAAGATCAACGCCTTCTTTGACCAGCCGTTCAATATGGCGGATGCCAAAAGTGTCCTTGACGAAATTTTCGGGTATTCCGACCCGACCACCAAGCAGATGATTACCAATCTGTACTCGATGTTTTCCTCCTTGATCAAATTTGGCCTGTATGACGCCGACGACGAACTGCTCAACGCGCTGGCGGATCATTTGACCAAGCACCCCGCCACCGACACAATCGAACTACCCTGAATGTGCAGACAATGGCAGCGGTTGATGCTCACATCAACCTGCCTTACAAAATAACATGACCGAAATTTAATTAGACACACCCCCCGAGAGATAAGGAGGCTCCTATGTCCATCACATCCATCGCCTCCCAGGCCATCTCTGAAATTGCAGCTTTGGCGCAGACGACAGCAACTTCCCGAGCCACCGCTTCGAGCTCTACCGCCGTTGTCTCGGCGGGCCGCGACGTGTATGTCCCCGGGCCGCCGGCTTCGGTCTACGCCCATTACGACAAGTCCTCGGCTTCGGCGGGCGTCACGTTGCCCGCGCCGCCCTATGCCGGGAAGATCGACTACATGACCGATGAAGAAATTTGGAACACGGCCAGACATATGTCTGTGGAAGATCGGACGTATGACTACACCGGCATGTCCGACGTGGAAATCTACCAAGCCATATATGATCGCTACGCTGATGTGTTCGGTGAGCCTTTTTTGAATATTCCTTGTCAGTTGGTTGCTACATCTGGGAGAGGCGCGGCAACATCCATATTTCATGGGGCACTCAAGGATCAGTTGGGCACATGGGATGAAGTGTGCGCCGTCAACCGGGATCGTCTGGGCTGTACAGGTATGACACACGCGCAGGCCGAACAAACCGTAATGCAGAAATACGCGGGTAAAACGCCGCTCACATTACGCGACGTGGCGAATATCAATGCGGAAATGTGCAATATGGGGTATCTGAACGGTTCCATGGCGGCGTTGACGAAATATGTGATGCTGGTCACTGATACGGGGGATATGAACAAGATCAACGCCTTCTTTGACCAACCATTTGACATGACGAATGCCAAAAGTGTCCTTGACGAAATCTCCGGGTATTCCGATCCGACCACCAAACAGATGATCACCAATCTGTACTCGATGTTTTCTTCCTTGATCAAATTCGGGCTGTACGACGCAGACGACGAGCTGCTCAACGCGCTGGCGGACCACCTGGCCAAAAACCCCGCCACCGAAACAATCGAGTTGCCCTGAATGTGTATGGGTATGAATTTATAACCTGAATATGAAGACCGACCCCTTCCGCTGATTGTTGTGAGAACCGATCAGTTGGAGGGGGCGTTTCACACCCCGGCCGGAAAGAGCCGGGGCGTGAAAGGAGTATTATTGATGGGGTCGGATTGTCATGACGGATCCGTTACGGGGGCCGCTGACGCATTCTGAGATGTTGTTCGGGACTGAAAGTTGCCGTCGAGCGCGTAGCCTGACCAGGAGACGGGCAGACGCGGGTTTTGACAGGACATTTGTCCGTCCTGTCCGGACAGACCGAGCAGAGATTCGATGGCAATACGATAGTACCATGCGGCCGCGCCGGTGTACAGGCTCCAGCCACCCCGTCCGGCATGCTGCGGGTTGTGATAGACATCGGCGGCCAAAACATAGGGCTCGGCCCGATAGATCAGCGGATCGTGCACGGCGGGCAGCAGCATATGCAGCAACTGATGCCCCTCGTCGGCGCGCCCGGCGTTGAGCAATCCCATGGCCAGCCAAACGGCGGCGTGGGTATACTGCCCGCCGTTTTCCCGCACCCCGGGCACATATCCTTTGATATAGCCCGGATTATGACGGACGGAGTGGAAGGGGGGGGTGAACAGCCGGACAACCTGATGCTCCTCATCCACCAGACGACGAACGGCGCTGTCCAGCGCCTGATGACAGCGCTCGACGAAGGCTTGGTCAAGCTGGTGTTCGGTAAAGCGTGGGGACAACGTGGCGAAGCTCTGTGCGATGGAGTCGATCTGACATTCCTCGCTCGACGCCGAGCCCAGCGGAGCGCCGTCATCAAAATAGCCGCGCTTGAACCATTGGCCGTCCCAGCTTCGATCGGCCGCCTCGGACAGCTTTGTGGCCTCCCGCCTATACCGCTCGGCCAGTGCGTCCTTGCCCATTTGGCGGCACAACGGGGCAAATCGCGTCAATACATGCGCGGCGAACCAGGTCAGCCAGACGCTCTCGCCGCGCCCGTCGGCGCCGACCAGGTTAAACCCGTCGTTCCAGTCGCCCGTGCCGATCAGCAGCAGATCATGGGCGCCGGTGCCGCGGCTCAGCACGAGATCAAGGGCTTTAAGGCAATGCTCAAAAACCGACGCGCGATCGCGTGTGCGTTCGGGTACCTCATAGCGCTCGTGTTCGTCGGGGCGCAGAGCGGGGGAGCGGAGAAAGGGTACGCGCCGCGACACGATGTCCCGGTCGCTCACATGCGCCAGATACTCGGTCAGGGTATAGGGCAGCCAGAGCAGGTCGTCGCTGCACCGGGTACGCACGCCCTTGTCAAATTTTTGGCCGCCGGGCTGGCCGGGGTGCCACCAATGCTGTACGTCGCCCTCCTCATATTGGTGCGCGCAGGCGCGCAGAATCTGGTGGCGCACGGCGTTTGGGTCGCTGTACACCAGCGAGCATACGTCCTGCAGCTGATCCCGGAAGCCGTAAGCGCCGCCGCACTGGTAGACCGAAGTGCGGCCGTATACACGACCGGCCATCACTTGATAGAGCGCCCATCCGTTGAGATAACGGTTGAGCGGCTCGTCGGGTGTCTCGATAGTGAACGGGATCACCTTTTGCCGCCAGTCGGTTACGGTTTCCTCCAGCAAGCGCGGTGCCGCGCTCCAATCGGTGAGTTCGCGCAGGCGCGCAAGACCCGGCGCGTTTGTGGCGCAACCGTTGACCAGTATGGTCCGCCAGCCGTTTTCGTGGCTGGTGAGCGCGTGCGAGAAGGACATCGCGCCCAAACTCAGCTCCACATCATCGAGCAGGCCGTCGGTGAAAATGGTATAGGTTTGGGGATGAAAGGCAGCGTTATACGGATTGCGCGCCGTGACCCCGCGGTTATCGCCCGCGAGCACGACGTGTCGGCCCTGACGAGCGTCGCTGCCCATGATCACCTCACTGCGATAATGCAGGCGGGGTGGGGTGTGTTCGGGTGGTGTGCCTTCCACGGCCGCGTCGGGCAGCACCTCAATCAAGGTCACACGCGCCATGTGTTTGGTCGGCACAAACTGGGTGGTTCGGATACGCATGCCGTCCTTTTGCTTCTCCCAGCGGGCGTAGCCGAAGCCGTAGGTGACTGTCGTCGGACAGCCATCATCGGCGGCAAACAGCGACACATGCGTTTGATTCCATTGCAGTGTAAGGGACTCCCCGCCTGTCACAGCCAGAGGGTCGTTGGTCCAGGGCGTCAGCTTGTTTTCGCGGGCGTTTCGCCGCCACAGGTAGCCGGCGCCCGCGTCGGTGACCAGCGCCCCAAAGGCGTTGTTGGCCAGGATGTGTGACCAGGCGGTCGGCGGCAGCCCGTCGGAGGTGTCGAATTGGAAAGCGCCGTTGGCCAAATATCGGAAGGGCGGGGGTTGCGTTGCCCGCCCGATGTTTTGCGGCATGGGCGCTTTGATCGATGCGGTTGTCTGGGGCGGGATGTGAGCATCGGTTGGCATGGCGGATTTGCTTGGCGGACGGTCGCTGTACGGAGGGTGGTTTGTGCGGCGGGAAACGGTCGATTTTGAGGATGGCCGGCGCGCCAAAAGAACCGGCTGTTCATGTCCGGCCGATGGTGTCTGGTATTCCCAGACCGCACAGGAATGCAGCAGGGTCTGATGTTCCGGAGTGAGACGCTCGAGATCGACAAGGTGTACGCCGCCACGTCGAGACAATTGATCCTCAATGCCGATAGACTTGAGGGTTTCGCGCATGACGCTCTGCACCGGGCGATGATAGTCCCCGCCGTCATTGACCAGAATGACCAGGTCGGTCGACACGCCGCACAGCGAGAGCAACCGGTGACGGCGAATGAGGCGTGCGGCCGCTTCGGTATTGGCGTCGTCCAGACACGGCGCGAGCAGAATCGGGAGGTCGCCCGAGAGTCCCAGCGACCACAAATCTTCCTGGGCCAAACGATTTTCCCGGTGCGCCCTCTCGTCGGCCGGTTTGCCGTCGAATAACACGCGGCTTAGCATCTCAAACGCGTCGGCGGTCTCGGCCTGTGTCATCCCCAACACGCGAATGAGGGACTCCAAACGGCCCGGCCGTTCGGACTGGGCCGGCATGTTTATGGTGCGCAGCGCGGCCTTGAGCGCGTCGCCGCGTGTGGCCGCCACCGACAGGGTGAAGTGAACTGTCACCGTTCCGCCGGCCGAAATCTCCATCGGAACGCGTGCCAGCACACAGGGGTCAAGTACCGTGCCTTGCGTGCGCTCGGCCGGGCGCGAGAGCGCCTGTGGCAGGGCGTTCATTCCGCCGCGACCCAGCACATTTTCTCGCGAGGTCTCGTAGGTGACCCCCGGATGGTCGCAGGCAAAGGCCAGCCAGGCGTCGCCGCTGCTCAAACGGGGACGCCTATGAACCAGAAGGTTTTGCCCGTCGATTTCGGTCTCGAGAAACAACTTGGAAAAAGCGGGATGGGCCTCATAGTCGGCTTCTCTGGCCAGCACCGGCTCAAAGAAGCAGGCCAGCGTGATTTTCTTGGGAAACGAGGCCTTGTTGGTCAGCGTTACGCTGCGCCATTCGGCGATTTCATTGGGAGGCACACGGATTTCCAGCTCGCTGTCAAGGTCGGCCGCCTGACAGATGAAGCGGGCGGCGTGTGTGTCGAAGTCATAGCTGTAATTCGTGTCATCATTCGTGAACGGAAGGCGGGTCAGCCCCCAATGACGGCGGTCGTCCTCCACCAAAAAGGTGAGGCCGGGCGCCTGCTCGGGATGATCGAAATCGCAGCGCGTCAGCGCCAGCTCGGAGCCGTGGGAGGCCGAAAGACCGGCGTCGGTGCAGACCATGCTGTAGGAGGCGTTGGAGAGAATATGGCAGACAGGCGGCTCGCCGGGTTGTGATGCCCCACGCCGGCGGTAACCTTCGGGCGATTGGCGGTTCGGTTTTTCCGGAACCTCACGGCCGTAGGGACGTACCTTGACCGCACCGACCGGCACCTTTTCCTGCAGTAGCTCGGCAAACGCGCCCATTTCCGTATCGCGCATGAAGCGCTTCTGCATGACGCCGTTGCAGAGTACCGAGACGACGGACAAGAGGCTCATGCCGACATGGTGGGACATAAAGCAGCGGATGGTCTCGAATCCGGACGTTCCGGTTTGGCGCGACGGTGTGAAGTCGGCGGCCTCGTAAAAGCCGTAATGGCCCTCCATGCCCATCTGCCGCATACGGCGCAGGTTTTTGACGGCCGAGGTAGGGGATACCAGCAGCGACAGGAAGCTGGAGTAGGGCGAGATGACCAGTTCACGGCCCAGACCCCGCTTATAAGCCAGGCGGGGCGCGCCGTGCGCCTTGTACTGATATACCAACGCGTTGTCGAACGCATAGAAGCAGCTTTCCGAAATGCCCCACGGGTAGGATCCGGCGCGCTTTCTCTGACAGTAGAGGCAAAACCGTACGCTTTCGTACATCAACGAGTTTTTATAACAGGGCATCAGCAAAAGCGGCATCAAATACTCGAAGGTGGTGCCGGTCCATGAGGCCATCCCGCTGTATCGGTCGTCGCTGACCAGCGCGCGCCCCAGACGCCGCCAATGCCGCCGCTCAACGTCGCCGCGCGCCACGCACAAGTAGCTTGTCTGTCGCGCCTCGCTGGCCATCAGGTCATAAAAGCTGTCGGAGGGCTTGTCCTTTTCCACCTCATAGCCGATGGTGAACAGACGACGGCGGGTGTCATACAGCGGCGAAAAGTCCATGGCGGCCGAGAGCCGGTCAGCGCGCTGGGCCAGTACCGCGGCCTGAGGCGCGTCCATCTCGGCCAGCCCTTCACGCAGCGCGATCAGGCAGGCGGCCAGATTGCCCGAGTCCACGGTGGAGACATAGCGCGGCGCCAGAGGACGTAAGGTCTGCGTATCATACCAGTTATAGATGTGTCCGTGCCACTTGGGCAGCGATTCCATGGTGTCGAGGATTTTTTCAATCAAAAACAGCACGCGCTCCCGGTCGGCCAGTTTCAGGTCATGGGCGGCCAGAGCGCAGAGCAGCGCCAATCCGATGTTGGTGGGGGAGGTGCGGTGCGCCAATCCGATGGAGGGTTGCTCCTGCCAGTTGTCGGGCGGCAGGTAGTGATCCTCCGGCGTCAGAAAATCCTCAAAGAATTTCCACATCAGCACCGCCTGGCGCGACAGAAAGGCCCGATCGGCTCCGTCCAGAACGGAGGGTTTGGCCGACGGCCGGCTGATGAAGGCGGCGATGAAGGGCGTCAGCGCCCAGAACAGACCGAAGAACCAGCCGACCGACGACAGCAGGGTCGTGAACCCGGCCCACAGAAAGCAGAAGAACATCCGGCGGATGATGTGGGACAGTGTGGGGCGCGACCGGTTTTCCGCCTCGGCCGACGTGAGCCATTCGAGTAGACGCCGATGGGAAAACAGCTGACGCCAGAGCGCGGTGAAGAGCGCCCAGGTGTTGACAAAGGCGGTGTAGGGCAGAAAGGCCAGCTGGAGCACAAACTGGAGGACGACGGCGGGCAGGCCCGAGACGATGGTGGAGTGATATCGGGCCCTGAATTGACGGCGCGCGAACAGGGTCGCGGCGGTCAGCAGCAGATGGGACGCCAGCGTGATCAGGGCCGCGCCGCCCAGCCAGAGATTTAGCGGCTTGGCCGGGTCGGCCAGCGTCACGGTCAGCGCGGCCAGCACGAACAGCGGCGACAGACTGCGGCGCAGGTTGTCGAAAATTTTCCAACGCGCCAAGCCGGACAGCGGATTGGGCTCCCGGCCGGTTCGCGCTTTGACGCTGGGCAGCAGATAGCTGGCCATCTGCCAATCGCCGCGCGTCCAGCGATGCTGACGGTCGAAGAACGAGGTGACGCGGGCGGGGAAGCCGTCGGCCAGTTCCACATCCCCGATTAAACCGCAGCGCAGGAACGAGCCCTCCAGCAAATCGTGGGACAGGATACGGTTTTCAGGCAGGCGCGCGTCCAGACAGGCCAGATAGGCGTCGACGTCGAGGATGCCCTTACCGACGAAGCTGGCCTCGGCAAACAGATCCTGATAGACGTCCGATGTGGCGCCGCCATAAGGATCCAGTCCGCCGTGACCGGCGTATATCTTGGAAAAACGTGTGGCGCCGGCCGCCTCCAAATCAATGGCGACGCGGGGCTGGAGAAGGGCGTGGCCGCCGGTGATGACGCGGCGTTTGGTGTCCAGCACCGGTCTGCTGAGCGGGTGCATCATCGCACCGACCATCTCGCGCGCCGAGCCGGCCGTGAGGCGGGTGTCGCCGTCGAGCGTGATCAGGTACTTCACTTCGCGCAAAGCCGCCGGGTCGCCGTTCATGGTACGCACGCCGCTCGATTTTTGCCTCAAGACGCGCGCAAGCTCCAGCAGCGCGCCGCGCTTGCGTTCCCAACCCATGAACACTTTGTCGCGTACGTTGAATTCACGGTCGCGCAGAAACAGATAGAACCCGCCGCCATGCCTTCGATTGAGCTCGAAAATGGCTTTTTGCGCCGATTCGATGACACGGGCGTCGGTGTTGCGGCTTTTTTGCGGGGCGTCGGGCAGGTCGGCGAGCAGGCCGAACAGCAGATTTTTTCCGGCGTCACGGTTGGCGATACGGTATTCTTCCAACAGCTTGGCGTAGTGCGGCCCCTTGCCGCTGTCGGTGAGCAGCGCCGAGATGACGCAGAGCGTTGTGCCCTCAAGCGGTAGGCCGTCGGCCAGCTCCAACCGGGGGACATGCCTGGGCCGGGTGAGGCGCACCGTGCAGAAATCGACCAGGTTTTTGGCGAGGTCGGACAGGGGGATCAGCAAAAGCAGACTCGGCCAGACGGCGCGGCACAGCACACACAGCCCGGCAGCCTCCAGCAGTGTAAGCGCCGCCAGGCTGCCGAAGTAGAAAGGCCCGGACGCACGCACCGGCTTTTTGCCCAGCGGACGTGTATTGATATAGTAGCCGACATGTTGCCTCCGCGGATCCTTTTCCCGCCGGCACAGTTCCAGCACCCGACCGGCGCATTCCTGCTCGCTCATGCGGTGCTTTTTGGCCAGCTGTGACAGCTCCTGACGGTAGGAAAAGCGAGAGGCCTCATCCATGCGCGGGTAGACCCCGGCCGGATCGCGCAGCAGAGTATCCTCAATGACGTTGGCCTTTTGCAGAAGCTCGGTGAAGTCAGTGTTGGCCAGCAGACGCAGGGAGGTGACGGCGCCGCCGATCAGAGTGTTCAGCTCGTCATGCAGCGGGGCGGCGCTGGCGGCCAGGCGGTTCAGCGCTTCGGAGGGTGCGTTCCCCTCGGAAAGCGTCTTGCGTACTTTCCGCTCCGCCGCAAAGGGGTTGTCGGGACGATTCTTCATGTATCCGTTCAGGATGTCGGACAGCCTGTCCGACAAAGAGGCCACCGAGGCCACCAGCGCCGCTTTGAGCGTGGGCACAAACAGGAACAGTTCCTTTTCGGACAGCGCCCGTCCGGCTTGCACATGCGTCAGAAATACGGCCAGATCCTCGGTGGTGATATGATTGTGCGTATGACGGCATAGTTCGCCGGTTAGACTCAACACGAAAGCCGCGCCGCGTCGGGCGGGCAGCGGGCCGGCGCGACGTAGTGTGAGCGCGGCGTCTACGGCTTCCCGTTCCAGCAGGTACTGGTTGTCGAGCAGCCATTCATATTCTTGCGGCAGACCGTCCCGCCCGACGCTGAATTGGGAGATCCGCGCCGCCGTGGCACGGATGCTTCTGAGATCCCGCCGGATATGACGCGCCATCGAAGCGCCCGAGACGCTACCGTCCGGACGATGGTTTCTGGCGCATTCTTCGGCCAGCAAGGCCAGCTGTGATTCGTTTTTATGCTCAGAGCTCTTTTCGTGCAACCCATTCACCCTTGTCTCCCGATTTTTTGCCACTTTTACTTTATTGTGGCCAAAACGGGGCGGGTTATACGTTTGGGAGGGTGGGGGAGGGCAGCGTCGGCTCGGCGCTTCGGTTCTTGCCAGTCCCGTTAAGTTATGTTATGATGACGTGTAGAAATTTTAGGGGGTGCCCGTGTGCATATGACCTTTTCCAACCGCATTTCCGGCCTTAAGCCGTCGGCCATCCGGGAGATCTTCAAAGTGCTGAGCGACCCGGAGGTCATATCCTTCGCGGCGGGTAGCCCGTCGCCCGAGCTATTCCCGGCCGAGGAGATGAGCGTGTGCGCGCAGGCGCTGTTTGCCCATGACGCCGCGCAGGCGCTGCAGTACGGGATTACGGAAGGATATGCGCCGCTGCGGGAACAGACCCGGCGGCGGCTTTCGGACAAGTACGGCATCGGACGCGACTTTGATGATTTGATGATTCTGAGCGGCGGGCAGCAGGGCATGGATCTGACCGCCAAGGTGTTGCTCAACGAGGGCGACGCGGTGCTGTGCGAGGAGCCCAGCTTCATCGGTTCGCTCAACTGTTTTCGTTCCTATGGCGCGCGACTGGTCGGCATCCCGATGGACGGTGACGGCATGAACATGGACGCGCTGGAGGCGGCGCTGAAAGATACGCCCAACGTCAAGCTCATTTACACTATCCCTACTTTCCAAAATCCAAGCGGGCAGACGCTGTCGCTGGCCAAAAGGAAGCAGATGCTGGCGCTGGCGGAGCAGTACGGCGTGATGATTGCGGAGGACAACCCCTACTTTGAACTGCGCTATTCGGGCGAGCCGCTGCCGACCCTCAAGAGCATGGACGCCACCGGGCGCGTGATCTATGTCGGCTCTTACTCCAAGGTGATCTCGCCCGGCATGCGCGTCGGTTTTGTGCTGGCCGAGGCGTCGGTGATCTCTAAAATGGCGGTTGGCAAGCAGGTGTCCGATGTGCACACCAACCAGTTTTTCCAAATGCTCGTCTCCCGATACCTCGATCAATACGACTTCGATGCTCATATTGAGGATTGCCGGATGCTTTACCGCACACGCCGGGATCAGATGGTGGAGCGTCTGCGCGCGCTCATGCCGCGGCTTTCGTTCATTGTACCCGACGGCGGTCTGTTTCTGTGGTGCAGTCTGCCGGAGGGCTTGGATTCGATGGAACTGGCTCGGCGCGCGAGCGCGCATAAGGTGGCTATTGTGCCGGGGTCGAGTTTTCTGACCGACGAGCGGGCGGTTACCTCCAGTTTCCGATTGAACTTTTCTCTGCCTGACGCGTCAAAGATCGATGAGGGCTGCGCCAAGCTGGCGCTGGCCGTCACGGAGGTGCTTGGATGAAAAAGAGGATTTTCAGCGGCGTTCAGCCGTCGGGTACGCCCACACTGGGCAACTATCTGGGTGCGTTCCAGAACTGGGTCAACATGCAGGACGACAACGAGTGCCTGTACAGCGTGGTCGATATGCATTCGATCACGACCAGCCGCGCCCCCGAGATACTGCGACGTCAGACACGGGAGCTGTATGCCCTTCTCCTTTCCATCGGGCTTGACCCGAAAAAGAACATTCTGTTTGTGCAAAGCCAGGTGCCCGCGCACGCCGAGCTGACCTGGATTCTCAACTGCTACACCATGTTCGGTGAGCTGTCGCGCATGACGCAGTTCAAGGACAAATCGGCGCGGCATCCGGAAAACATCAACGCCGGTCTGTTTGATTACCCGGTGCTGATGGCCGCCGATATTTTGCTCTATGGCGCGCATCTTGTGCCGGTGGGCGGCGACCAAAAGCAGCACGTCGAGCTGACGCGCGACGTCGCTACCCGCTTTAACGGGCTGTACGGGGATGTCTTTGTGCTGCCTGAGCCCTACATCGGCAAAATCGGTGCGCGTATCATGAGCCTGACCGAGCCCACCCGAAAAATGGACAAGTCTGATCCCAATCCACAGTCACATATCCTGTTGACCGATGAGCCGGACGTCATCCTCAAGAAATTCAAGCGCGCCGTTACCGATTCAGACGCGCAGGTGCGATTCGATCCGGCGGCCAAGCCGGGCGTGTCCAATTTGATGACCATCTACGCCCTGTGTACCGGCAAAACGGTCGAGGATGTGGAAAAAGAGTTTGATGGCCAGGGATACGGAGCCTTCAAGCCCGCGGTCGGTGAGGCGGTCGTCGAACGCCTGCGGCCTGTGCGTGAGCAGGTCGGGACGCTGTTGCAGGATCCGGCGCAGTTGGAGGCCCTGATGAAGGAGGGTGCCGAGCGCGCCCGCGCCGTTGCGCAGCCGACCTTGATGGCGGCCAAGCGTGCCGTCGGCTATCTAACCTGATTCTTCAACGGGCGATGATCGAACCGCGGGCGTGTTCATATTTAATAATTTGCATTTAACATTTAACAACTTTGCGGGATGGCGGTGACTGAAACAATGCCGGACTTGATGCCCTCAATCCTGTCTCTGCTGCTTCCTTTTCTGGCGGCGGCGGCGGTGTCTTTTGTGGCCACTCCCATTGTACGGCGCTTTGCGCAGACGGTGGGCGCGATTGATGTCCCCTCCGACGATCGGCGCATGCACAGGGAGCCGATCCCCCGACTGGGCGGGCTGGCCATTTTTTTCGGCTTCCTTGTCGCGGTTTTGGTGTTTGGCGATTTGGTCAACCCGGACGGGCGCATTTTTGGAATGCTCTCTACGCAAATGGTGGGCATTTTGCTCGGCTCAGTTGTCATTGTGATTCTGGGCGTGGTAGACGATATCCTGCGCATCCGCGCCTGGGTCAAGCTCGTGGTGCAGATCATGGCCGCGATTATCCCGGTGCTCTATGAGGTTCGAATTGATCGGTTCTCCAATCCGTTGGCGCTCCTTTCCGAGGAGAGTTATGTGGAGTTGGGTGTTTTCTCGATCCCGATTACGATTATCTGGATTGTACTGATCACCAACGCGGTCAACCTGATCGACGGCTTGGACGGGTTAGCTGTGGGCGTTTCGGCCATTTCGGCTATCTCACTGCTCACCATCTCCATCATCATGAATGATATGCGTGTGGCCATTGTTATGGCGGCGCTGACCGGCGCGTGTCTGGGCTTTTTGCCCTTCAACCTCAATCCGGCCAAAATGTTTATGGGGGATACCGGCTCGACCTTCCTGGGGTTCACGCTGGCCACAGTTTCCATTTTGGGGCTGTTCAAGTCCTACGCCATCATATCCTTTGCTGTGCCGTTTCTCATCCTCGGCTTGCCCATCTTTGACACCATTTATGCCATTGTACGCCGTGTATCGCATGGCAAAAGTCCGATGGTGGCCGACCGCAGCCATGTACACCATCGGCTGGTGGATTTGGGCTTCTCGCAAAAACAGGCCGTCGGTCTGCTCTACATCTTGTCGGTTATATTGGGGCTGGTCGCGGTCGTGCTGATTTCGTCGGGCGCGGTCAAGGCCATGTTGGTGATATTCGCCGTTTTACTGGTCATTGTGGTCGCCGTTCGGCTGCCGTTCCTCAACCGGGGCAAGTCTGACGGGACGCCCGACGAGGCGGAAGCGATTGAAACGGACGGCGGTGAGGCGGCATCCGTGGAGAAGATCCGGAGCGACGTTGATTCATCCGGGGCCGAACCAAGCGGGCCTGCTCCGGCTGAAATGTATGAATCTTCGACCGTTGAGGATCCTGTGCGCGAAACCGAGAAAGAGTGAATTTTGGGTTTTGCACGTACCCATAGATGATGTTACGGGGCGTGTGTGCCCCCCGGGAGGAAAATCATGTCTGAATTGACCGTGATGACCGTGTTCGGTACGCGGCCGGAGGCCATCAAAATGGCACCGCTGCATCTCGCTCTTTCCCGCGCCGAGGGCATTCGCGCGCTGTGCGCCGTGACGGCTCAGCATCGGGACATGCTGGACTCGGTGCTGGAGCGTTTCGGTGTGGCGCCGGATTATGATCTCGACATCATGGAGCCGGGGCAGAACCTCAGCACCATCACCACCAAGGCCATGCTGGGGATGGATGCGCTGCTGCCGGCTGTCCGCCCCGATCTTGTGCTGGTGCACGGCGACACGACCACCACCTTCGCGGCGGCTCTTTCGGCTTTCTATCACCAGATTGATGTGGGCCATGTGGAGGCCGGACTGCGCACCTACAACAAACGGGCGCCCTATCCCGAAGAGATGAACCGGAAAATGGTGACGGCGCTTGCCGATTTGAATTTCTGTCCGACTGTCACGAATCGTGACAACTTACGACGAGAAGGGGTTCAGGACGGCGTCTTTGTAACGGGCAACACGGTGATCGACGCGCTGCATCTGATGGTGCGGGACGATTACGCCTTTGAAACACCCCTTTTGCGTGCGTGGCCGTTCGAAGGCCGGCGCGTCATTCTGGTGACCGCGCACCGTCGTGAGAATTGGGGCGACGGTTTGGTTCAGATTTTTTCGGCGCTCTGTGAGCTCACCGAACGCTTTGACGACATACACCTCGTGCTGCCGGTACATCCCAACCCCACGGTATCCAACGTGGCACGCCGGATGCTCTCCGATGTGCCGCACATATCGCTCTGCGATCCCATGCCGGTTTCCGACATGCACAATCTCATCAGCCGTTGCCACATGGTGCTCACCGATTCGGGCGGACTGCAGGAAGAGGCGCCCGCTTTCGGAAAGCCGGTGCTGGTGCTGCGTGGCGAAACCGAACGGCCCGAGGCCGTGCAGGCGGGGACAGTTTTGCTGGTGGGTACACGGCGAGAGGACATCGTGTCGAATGCGGCACGATTGCTTGAGGATCGCGAAGCCTATGCCCAAATGGCTCATGCTGTCAACCCGTATGGTGACGGCCAGGCCTGTCGGAGAATTGTGGAATCCATCCGCTGGAAGTACGGCTTGTCCCATACGATTCCTGAGGAATTCACAGCCAATTAAGTATATGCCATGCAAATCACCATCACGCAGGCCGTTGATGGCAGGGGGAAGGGGAGTCTATGAACGGAAGAAGACGCAGACGCAGACGCAATATTGTCCCCGTGGTGTTTACCGTTATTGTTCTGGCCGCGGCCGCCGTTTTGATTGCGTGGTTTTTCCTGTCGTCGACCGGCGGGGACGACGACGCCACGTTGAGCTTACCGCCCGATTCGCTGGAGCCCTCGAGCGAGTCGCCCGAGGTTTCGCCGTCGGCCTCGCCCACGCCGATGATTGTGGTGGAGGTTACGCGCGACAACGTCAAGACCGTGGTAGCGTCGCTTGAGCGCGCCAATGCCTACAGCTGCGCCTGGGAAATTGAGCTTATTTATTCGACAGGCAGCGCGAAGGCGGAACGCAAGGTGTGGGTGCGCGACGGGTATACCTGCGTCGAACGCTATCCCTTCGGCGGCGGCAATCTGGAGCAGACCATGATCATTGGCAGCGGTCGTGTCGTGATCTGGTCACCGAACGGGCAGGTCTATTCGGGCGTGCAAGCGGCGTTTACCGGTGAATCGGAGACACGCATTCCGTCGATTGCCAAGTTCCTGGAGATGGACGAGGATGACATTGTCGACGCCTCCTATGTCGTGTTGGACGAGACCATTCCCTGCGCGTATATTGAGACGGGCGAATCAGACTCGGACTACCGTGAGTTTTGGTGGGTCGCGTTGGACAGCGGACTGCTGGTCAAGGCCGAATCCACCGAGAAGGAATCGCTGATTTATCGGGCAATCATGCGGGACTTGTTGCTGGAACGCCCGGACGACGCGCGGTTTACCTTACCGGACGGCACGGTGGTATAAATAACCGCTGAACAAATACGTCATGACACTACAAATTCTCGCTGTGCTGCCACGTCGATTTATTCATCGGCTACTCAATCCCCCATAAACAGCGAGAGTGCCAGCAGGATCAGGATCTCCTCGTCGTCGCTCTCCAGATAGAGGAACAGCATGATCAGAATCAGCAGGATGTCGTCAAACTCCAAGTGGATGTTGAACCGCTTGAGCAGGTCGGTGATCCTGTGCCGGCCATTGAATTGACCGGACAGAAGCGAAGCCAGGCCCGATGGTTTGTGTAGCCGGCCTGGTGCTTGTGATTCGCGGTGTGGCGCAAGGTGTTCGTCTCGCCCCTCGTCTTCGGCGTGACGGTGTTCGGGTTTTTCGTGCCCGGCGTTGTATGGGGGCCGGCTCTTATGCCATTCCGGCTGCGGTTCGCGGTCCCGTGCGCGGTACCCAGACGATATGGCCCTTTGTGGTTCGGCTTGGGCCGGAGGAGGGGCGACAGGTTCGTCCCGTTCGAACCGGGGGCTTTCCGGCCATTCTGTGCTAAAGTGGCTTTTGTCGTCCGCCGCCTCTTCAAAGATGGAGGGGGCGCCGAAAATATTCTCGCGGTTCGGATAGCGGCTAAGCATCATCTTCCCCTCCCAGAAACAGAGAAAAACCGCTGCGCGCGGTGCGGGCCAGTTTCATCAGGTGTGCCGCCCGATCCAGCTTGTGGCGCCGCTCGGTTCGGAGGTAGGGCTTGAGGGCGCGCATCAGGTTTTCGCGTTCGTCATCATTTTTGTTGTATTCGGACAGGAGTCCCAATAGACCGGAAATGAGTTTAGGATCCAGATTGGACAGCGCCGAAAGCCCGCCCAATCCCCCCATCCCGCCCAGCCCGCCCAGCAGGGAGGACAGTAAATCACTGGAATCGTCGTCGGTGTTGTCCTCAGAACTTTCGGGTGGTGGTGCGGCTTCCGTTTCTTTGGGTTCGGATGGTTCGTGGCGCCCGGGCGACGATTTCGCGGCCTTGTCTGTGATAGGCTCTTCGGCCCTGTTGTCGGGCGCGTCGTCTTTTTCCGACTTTAACGCACGCATGATGCTTTTGACTTTTTCCATGGCCTCGGGCGAGGATAAAACCGATTCGATTTTCCCTTCCAGATCGTCCAATTCACTGCCTCCTTTCCTTTCCGTAGTGGTTTGGCGTCCCTTTGCGGAAACAGACTATTTGCTTTTTTTGATCATGTCCATGACCTGTCTGGCCAGCGCGGCGCCCTCTTTGGTGGAGAGTACTTTAGACATTAGCTGCTTGGCGGCGGCGGTGTCTCCGGCGGCGGCGGCATCGGCCGCTTTTTTTACATTGGCGGCGTTCTGATCCGACAGTTGATTCAAAATCGCCTTGCCTTCCTGGGAGTCGACCAGCCCCTTGACATCACCGATGTTCTCCATCGCGCGCTTGGCTTCGGGCTTATCGGCCAGGTTTTTCAGCAGTTTTTCCATGTCGTTTCCCATTATGCTCCTTCTCTGCGTCGGCTGTGTTGGCCGATGCAGACCGCCGATTTTGGCGGGCGGCCGCCAGTTTTACCTTCAAGGACGAGATCCCCTTTCCGGTCAGTGTATTGCTCACACAACCAGTATATGCCGGCCACCGGGGGTTTTGACAGAAACCCAATGCTGCGTGCCGTGTCCCGGAACACACACAACAGAGGTGACTCATGATGTTGATGACCATTGATGTGGGCAATACGAATTTGGTTTTCGGTGTTTTTGAACAGGAGAAACTGGTGGCCAAGTTTCGGCTTTCCACCGAAACGCTGCGCACGGCCGATGAAATCGGTCTGGCCATGATTACGTTCTTTTGGAAGTTCCATCTGGATCCGGAAGCGGTGGATGAGGTGCTGGTGGCGTCGGTGGTGCCTCAGCTTATGTATACGGTGCGCCACGCCTTTCAGAAGTATATGGATCGGGATATTCTGGTCGTCGGCCAGGATGTTGCTCTGCCGCTCGTCAATCACTGCGAGGAGCCGCTGGGTGTTGACCGTGCCGTGACCGGTTTGGGCGCATTGGCGCTGTACGGCAGTCCGCTCATCGTCGTTGACTTCGGTACGGCCACCAAAGTGGACGCCTACGACCGTGAGGGCGCGTACATTGGCGGCGCGATCTGTCCGGGCATTACCATTTCGATGGACGCGCTGTTTGCCAAGGCAGCCAAGCTGCCGCGCGTGGAGATCAAAAAGCCGCGCTCGGCCATCGGCATCAACACGGTGGAGCAGATGCAGGCCGGCGCGGTATACGGGTTTGTTGGCAGTGTCGAGTGTATTGTGGCCAACACGCGGCGCGAGATGGGGCTTGCCCATGTGCCGGTGGCGGCGACCGGCGGATTGGTGTCGCTGATCGCCGAATACACGCAGTGCATCGAGCATGTCAATCAAAATCTGACGCTGGAGGGTTTGCGCGTGGTGCATCAGCGCCACCATGCCCCATAAGCGTCCTTGCTTCCGTTTTATCATTTCAATCGCATGGGATCAGAGGGCCGCGTGAAGGGTTTTCGCACCGATGAATTTTTTCTTATAAAAAAAGCAGGACTCCGTGGAGTCCTGCTTTTGACATTACAAAACTGACTGCGGCTTGGCTTAGCCGATGATACGGCGTCCGTAAATGAAGTCGCGGTTGTAATAGCTGTCGCTCAAGTTGTTGTATTTCACGCCGCCGCCGCTCGAAGAGCAGTGGATGAACTTGCCGC
>JAVBPF010000010.1:0-39412 GCA_031549735.1 Oscillospiraceae bacterium | reverse complement strand
GCAGCGGCGAAACCGACGCGCTGACCGCCGAGCGCCGCGCCGCGCAGATGGCTTCGGACTGGTCGGCCGCCATGGCGCCGTCGGACAGCGGGCGGGTGCGGGATTTTGTGGCGGTGGGCGACGTCGACATCAAGGTCATTGGGTCGGACGGGCCCATCCTCGACAGCGCCGTTCCGGTGCGGCAAATCCTTGAGCAGTTGGTGGCGCGCACCGGGATTCCTCCGTTTTTATTGGGGCTGTCCTGGTCCAGCACCGAGCGGATGTCCTCTCAGCAGGCCGACATCCTGACCTCCGAGCTGACCGCGCTGCGCCGGACGGTGACGCCGGTGCTGCTGCGGATTGTGCATATGTGGCAGGCACTCAGGGGTTCGCCGCGCGACGCGGTCATCGAGTGGGCGCCGATCAACCTGCAGGATGAGTTTCAGGAGGCGCGGTCGGCGTATTTACGGGCGCAGACGGGGCGATTGTTGGATTGATTGGTTTTCCCTGCCGGGGACGGGGGGAGGGAGGTTCCGCCTCCGGGCGGGTTCCTTTCTGTACGGACAGAAAGGAACCAAAGAGCCGCTCAAGGGAGAACCCCTCCGATTGGGTTCCCCCTTAAGAATCCCCTTCCCTACGGCCAAAGGGTTGCGACCCTTTGGATTCCCGGGGGGATGGGATACGGAAAATTCCCGTGTAGGGGCGCACTTTGTGCGCCCGCAAAACCGTCTGATCCCATCCGGACGGCCAATGGCCGCCCCTACGAGGCAGGGAGCGTCCCGCAGGGGATTGGGATTCAGTTATCAGATGCGGGTGCGCCCTGCGGGGGACGAGGGGTTCTTCTATGGGGGACGAGGGGTTTGCGTGCAAAACCGGCACCGTGGGGCGACTTCGCGTGGGCGCTCTTTGTCACGGAGGCGTGGGGTGGCGGGGTGAGGACGCGAGGCATCCTTGTAGGGGTCGTGCGCTGGGCGACCTGTGCTCTTTTTAAGCAGTAAATTTCGACAAAAGGGGATGGGGTATTTATGCAAAAGCAACTGGACGGGGCGGCGCAAGCGGCCGGTACGCCCACAGCCGAACAGATGGCGGCCATTCAGCAGTACGCCAAGGGGGCGCTTGCGCCCAACGAGGTCTATTGTTTCTCGGTACGGTTATGCGACAACGACATCGATCGTGACAGCGAGCGCTTCTCTGACGAGGCGCTGCACGCGATGGCCATGCTATTCCCCGGGAAAACCGGGTTGCTCGATCATCGCTGGAGCGCGCGGGAGCAGGTGGCGCGTCTATTGAGCGCCGAGGTGGTTTCCGAGCCGGGACGGCTGACGGTCGACGGGCGGGGGTACTGCTGGCTCAAGGGAACGGCCTATATGCTGCGCAACGAGCACACCGCCGCGCTCATCGCCGACATTGAGGGCGGCATCAAACGCGAGGTCAGTGTGGGGTTGTCCTGCGCGGCGGCGACCTGTTCGGTATGCGGCGGCGCGTGGGGACAATGCGCGCATCAAAAAGGGCAGCCGGGCGACGATGGGTCGGTGTGTCATGTTGTTTTGTCCGAACCGACCGACGCCTATGAATGGTCCTTTGTCGCCGTGCCGGCGCAAAAAGAGGCCGGGGTGATCAAGGCGCATCGTGAGCAGCCGGCACACCGCGGCGCGGACGGGCGGGATGGTCAGGCGACACCGAAAAGTCAAGACGAGCGTGCCGTTTTGGAGAAGGAGGCGGCGTGGGGGCGGCGATTTGCCGACACGCTACGCGCCGATGTCATGCGGCTGGGGGCACTTTGCGGACTGCCCGATCCGGCTATGGCGAAAATGGCGGCGCACATGGATGCTGAGGCGTTGATCGAGGTGCGCGACGCGTTGCAGGAGTCCGTGGGCAAACGGTTCCCCTCGAAGCCGCAGCTGCCGGGGTGTTCGCACGGCCGGGCGGGGGTGTCTGCCGGGACGCCTGAGTATCGGATTTAGGGGTTCCCCTGCCGGGGATGGGGGATGATGTTACTTTCTTGGCGACAAGAAAGTAACCAAAGAGTCGCCAAAGAGAAACCCCTTCGATTGGGTTTCCCTTTGGAATCCTTTCCCTACGGCCAAGGGGCTGCGGCCCCGTTGGATCCCCAGGGGGGAGGGACGCTGAAAATTGAGATTCACAAATGAACGATATGGAGGATTTTTGGATGAACGCATTGCAAGGTTACGGCGAACAGGTTACCACCCTCAAGGGGCAGGTCAGCCCCGGCTTGCCGGTCAAAATGAGCGGCGACGAGACGGTTGAGGCATGCGCCGACGGCAACATCTTCTGCGGCGTCGCCACCAGTCAGAGCAACAATCACAACGGGGTGCAGATGGCCGGATATGTACGTCTGCCCTACACCGGCACCGCGCCGACCGTGGGGTTTGTAAAACTGGCCGCCGATGCCGCCGGCGGGGTCAAGGTCAATGCCTCAGGGCGTGAGGTTCTGGTGATCGCGGTGGACACCGTGGGCAAAGAGGTAGGGTTTATTCTTTAGTTTTTCCCCTGCCGGGGATGGGTTTTCCCCTGCCGGGGACGGGCATGGAGGTTCCGCCTCCGGGCGGGTTTCTTTCTGTACGGACAGAAAGAAAACAAAGAGCCGCTTAAGGGGGAACCCCACCGATTGGGTTCCCCCTTAAGAATCCCCTTCCCTACGGCCAAAGGGTTGCGACCCTTTGGATTCCCGGTGGGGGTGGTTGCGGAAAATCCCCGTGTAGGGGCGCACTTTGTGCGCCCGCAGAACCGTCTGATCCCATCCAGACGGCCAATGGCCGCCCCTACGAAGCCGGGTGCGTCCCGCGGGGGGATGGGATTCAGATAACAGATATGGATGCGTCCTGCGGGGGATGTGGGAGGTGTTCTGCGGGGGACGTACTGCGGAGGACGGGATCCACTCTATAGGGGGCGCACGCCGGGCGAACCGCGCTGTTTTTGATGGAGGCGAGGGGGTTCCGCGTAGTCGTCCTTTGTTACAGGGTGCGCGGGAGACGGGTTTCGAAACGGGAAATGGATTGCATTCATTCTGGGGTGTACGGGGTATGCCCCGAATTACGAGATTGGGAGGCATTTTGATGCAGAACTATGAAAACGTGAGACTGGAAAAAGGCATGTACGCCGAGAGCGGCGGCGGGTTGTCGGCCGTTTTGGAGGCGTTGGATCCGTCCGAGCAATACCATCATACGCCGATGGCCGAACTGGACGCCTATCAGCGTCAGCTCAAGCGCTTTGACATCCGTGTACGCGGGGCGCATTCGGACACGGTCGGTAAGTTTTTCTCTTCCTTCGAATCGGCGGTTTTGTTCCCCGAATTTGTGGTGCGCGCCGTTCGTCAAGGCATGGAGGAACGCGACATTCTGGGCGCGCTGACCGCCACCGTTACCCAGATCGACGGCAAGGATTACCGCTCCATCACCTCCGCGCCCGGTGTGGCCGACCGTGAGCTCAAGCGCGTCGAGGAGGGCGCGAGCATTCCGCAGACCACCATCCGCGCGCAGGACAATCTGGTGACCCTGCAGAAACGCGGACGTCTGCTGGTGGCGTCCTATGAGGCCATTCGCTATCAGAAGCTCGATCTGTTTGCCGTGACGCTGCGTCAAATCGGCGCGCACATTATGCAGATGCATCTGAACGACGCCATTGACGTCATCATGAACGGCGACGGCAACGGCAACGCAGCGTCCAAAACCACGGGAACTTTGAGCGGCTTTGACTACAGCTCACTGCTCGATTTCTGGAGCCTGTTCGCGCCCTATGAGCTCAACACACTGCTTTGCGGCGCCGACACCCAGCTTTCCATTCTCAAGCTGCCCGAGCTGCAAAACCCGCTGACCGGCCTGAACTTCCAGGGTACCGGCCAATGTGACACGCCGCTGGGCGCGACCCTGCTGCGCGCTTCGGGTATGCCCAAGGGCTCCATCATTGGTCTCGATCGCAAGTATGCGCTGGAAATGGTGCGCTCGGGCGATGTCACGGTCGAGTACGACAAGCTCATCGACCGTCAGCTCGAACGCGCCGCCATCGTGAGCACCGCCGGGTTTGCCAAGATCTTCAAGGACGCCGCCCACGTGCTCACGCTGTCCTGACGGTGGGCGATATGCGCACTCTTTTTGACTATTGCGCGCCCAGCGTCGTACAGCTGGCGCTGGCGCTGACCGCGCAGGACAAGGCCGACGAGCTATTGTCCACGCTCTGTCTGGCGTCACTGAACGCTTGGGCGGTCAAGGTGTCCGATACGGCGCCCGGCCGTGAGGTCCGTTCGGCCATTACCGCCGCGGCGGCTTACACGGCGGCGGCCGGATGGATGAAGAGCGGCGGGGGCGCGAGCGGATCGGTGAGCGATGTGTCGGTCAAGCTGGGCGAGGTCTCGGTTTCGCCGGTGGTATCCGAAAGCCGGCTGCAGCGGGCCGAAGGGTTTTTGCGTGAGGCCGAGCGGCTGATGACACCCTATACCGCCGATCCGGGGTTCGCTTTCCGGGGGGTCGAGGGATGAATACCGTGACCGCACTTCTCAAGGGGGCGCTGGAGGCTTACGGCGCCCAAGCCGTGCTGCACCGGGAGCGGGATGGGGGTTCACAGGCCGTGA
This sequence comes from Oscillospiraceae bacterium, assembly GCA_031549735.1. Classification (GTDB taxonomy): domain Bacteria; phylum Bacillota; class Clostridia; order Oscillospirales; family UBA929; genus JAVBPF01. Next base: position 34,845 of record JAVBPF010000010.1, on the reverse strand, counting down.
CCGCGCTCATCACGCCGTTTGTGCGCCGTGACCGCGACGCGCGTGACAAACGTACGCCGCTGGGCGAGGTGGACGACGGGCGGTTTCAGTTCTTCGGGCCGCCCGAAGCGACGCTTGCCGGGGTGACGCTCATCGAATGCCGGGGCGTGCGCTACGACGGTTTGCGCGCGCGGGACTGGCCTCTTGGCAACGAACCGGTTTATCAATGGGCCTTATTGCGAAAAAGGGGGGGTTGACATGCGACGGTTTTTGCTGGAACTGACGGCGCGGATCGCGCAGACGGGGCTGGAGGCCGCAGAGGGATTTCCCAACGCGGCCTGGCCGCATGTCGACCGGCCCCTGGCCGCGGTGATGCTTGAGCATATGAACGCCCGGCCGGCCGGGTTGGGAGAGGCGGCCTGCCGGTTGTGCGAGATGGTCTTTCACATCGCCGTGTATGACCGAACAGCCGACGGGTGTTTGACCGCTGTCTCCAAGTTGACGCCGCTATTGCCCGGATTGTCTGTGGCCGGCAGCGGCGCTGTATTTGATCCCGACACGCAGGCCTATGTCTTGCACTGCCGTTTGCCGCAGACGGCCTGGCTCACGCCCGAGGAGACCGCCGACGCGCCTGTCCTGGTCTTCGATTGGAAAGGAGAAATCATCCATGAGTGTCATTCATGAACGCCCCGGCGTTTACTCGCAATTTGAGACGTCCTCCGTCGTTACCGCCTCCGACGGCGCCGGTGTGATCGGCGCGGCGGGACATTGTTCGCTGGGGGAAACCGAGCAGCCTGTCCTGATCACCAGCTACGCGCAGGCCGTCGCGCGGTTCGGCGACGCCGATACGGGACTTGTACCGCTGATCCGCATGGCCTTTACCGGCGGCGCGGCGCGTGTCTATGCCATGCCGGTTGTTGGCGCGTTGCCCGCCACGGCGGCTTACCAAAAGGCGTTTGCGGCGTTGTGCGATATCGACGATCTGCCGATTGTCATCTGCGACAGCGAGGATGTGGCCGTGCAGCAGGCACTGCGCGACGCTGTGTGCGCCGCGTCGAACGCCCGTCGGGAACGCTTGGCTGTGGTGGGCGCTTCGGGCACGGTGGAGGCGCTGATCGCGCAGGCGGGCGCGCTGCAGAGCGAACGTGTGATGTTGGTCGCGCCGGCGGGGGTGTCGACCGCGGGCGCCGACATCGGCGCGCCTTACGCCGCCGCCGCGGTGGCCGGAGTGCTGTCGCAGACGACCGACCCGGCGCTGCCGCTTTCGGGCGCTGTCGTGCCCGGGCTTTCAGGCGTTGTTGCGCGCTATGAGGAAAACGACATCGACGCTTTGATTCTGGGCGGGGTCACGCCGCTGGAGGCCTATGCCGGGCAGGTATCGGTCATTCGCGCCGTCACCACCCGCACCAAAACCGGTGAGATCGGCGACGCCACCTGGCGTGAGCTGTCCACTGTCCGCATTGCCGACGCGGTGATTTCCGACGTGCGCAACGCGCTGCGCGCGCGTTTCAGCCGCGCCAAGAACACCGCGCAGACCCGCGACGCCGTCAAGAGTCAGGTGATTATGGAGCTGGAGGCGTTTAAGACGCGCGAGATCATCGACGGGTATCAGAATGTGTCGGTGACGCAGAGCGAGGATTCGCCCACCGTCTGTCTGGTGGCGTTTCAATTCGCCGTGGCGCATGCGCTCAATCAGATTCATTTGACGGCGCATATTTTGATTTAGTTTTTCTGTTCTTCGAACGGGGACGGGGGCTTCCCCTCCCGGGGATGGGGCGATGTCCCTTTCTCCGCGATGAGAAAGGGACCAAAGAATCGCTTAAGGGAGAACCCCTCTCAAGCCTCGAGCGCGCCGCGCGGCCGCTGAAATAAGCCTTACGCCTTCCGGAAATGCCGCCAAGTCTTGCGTGAGACGACTTGACCTGTTTTCCGGGTGCGGCGTGGTCTTATTTCATCTGCGCGTCGACGAGGCTCTTCGATTTCGATCGGGTTCCCCATAAGGATCCTCTTCCCTACGGCCAAGGGGCCTCGGCCCCGTTGGATCCCCAGGGGGTGGGGACGCAGATAACAGTGAACAGATAACAGATAACAGATAAGGATGCGGGGGATGCGCCCTGCGGGGGAACGGGTCCTTGTAGGGGCGTGCATTGTGCGTCCGATATGTTCCTTGTAATTCACAATTCTCAATTGGCCGCGCGGCGCGCGGCGCGAAAGGATGAGCACGATGTCTTCAATTCCTACCAGCGCTGATATTTATCTCGAAGTCAACGGGACAAGGGTCGCGGTGGTTCAGAACTATACCGCCCGTACCGCGCGCAAAAGCCGTGCCGTGGAGGCTTTCGGTGAGGCTGAGCCGGTGGCCACCGTGGGCGGACAGCGCACCCATGAGTTGACCCTGTCGAGGCTATATGCCACCGAAGAGGCGCTGCGCGACGGGCTGGATTTCCACAGCCTGGACGATTTCTCGCTTGTGGTGGCCAAGCCCGACCGGCGCATCATCTTCACGAACTGCCACTGGACCGACATCCAGGAGAAGGCGGCGGTGGGCGATATGGTGCTTGAATCGGTCGGTCTGGTCGCCACGCGGCGCATCGAAATCAAGGTGTGACGATGGACAGCCGAGTGATACAGGCGCTGCGCCTGTTGATGGATGTAACCCTGTCCGAACTGGACGTCGGGTCGGGCGACATGATGGAGCGGGCTACCGTGAGGGCGGATGCCGACACGGCGGCCGACAATCCGCGTTTCGACCGGGCACGATACGAGGCTCTCCGGCAAGGCGTGTCCGACCGGGACGCAGAGGGCGGGGAGAACGTGGTGTTGGACGATGGTGACGAGGCGGAGGTTCAACCGTTGGTGAGGCCTGCCGAGCGGGTTGTTGCGGATGAGCGGGCGGCGGAAAGGCGAGGAGCTGGGGTTGAAACGGTGAAGCGGCCGCGGCGGCTTGCGTTTGCCGATACGGAAACGGAGGAGTCGAAACGGACGGCACGGGCTGTGACGCCGGATAGCGACTTGGAAGGGACGGAAATTGTGCGGCGTGACGCGCGGCCGGAGCGGGTGCCCGGGGTGAACGGACGGCTGACCTTACAGGAGATTTCGGATCATTTCGAGCTGGATGCCCGACGGTACAGCATGTAGGTTTTTCTTTTTCCTGTTTTGGGGCGGGGGGCTCTGCCGGGGACGGGGAGATTCGCCGCTGAGGCGGCGACGGGGGGATGTGACTTTCTTTGTGCCAAGAAAGTCACCAAAGAGGCGCCTAAGGGAGAACCCCTCCGATTATCGAATAGCCGAGTCGACGCGGAGTGAGCAGTGTGACCGACCGCGCGGCGCACACGAGGCTTGACATCGGGTTCCCCCTTAAGAATCCTCTTCCTTACGGCCAAAGGGTTGCGACCCTTTGGATTCCAGGGGGTGGGGGCCGGGGGCTTCTTCCTGCGGGGGAGGGGGTTCCCGCTCTGCCGGGATCGGTGTTTGGTGAGGCGGGCGCTTTTATATTTTGCGGGAGGGGATGCCTATGTCGATTATATCCGGACAGACCGGGAGTGTTCTTCACACGGACAAGAACCTCAAGAATTCGTCCCTCTACAGTCAGGTGACGGTCAGGCGGCTGCTCACGCCGATGCGCTTCAAAACCTTTACCTGGCCGCACAATCCGGAGAGCTATCACATCGAGTTTCAGCGGGTCATGTCGGCGCACAAGGTGCCCTTCGGTACGTACCATTTGCAGGGCATGGGGCTGCGGCACCGCGTCATGACCGGACAGGGCGTGTTTTACGGCGAAGCCGCCTATGACACCTTCAAAAAGCTGGCTACGCTGTTCTATGAGAACACGCCGGGCGCGTTGACGCATCCGGTGTGGAAGAGCGCGTCGGTTTGGCTGACGCAGTTGTCCCTGACACAGGAGCCGGAGGCCGATTTCGTGCGCTATGCGTTCACGTTCTGGGAGGACGGAACGCAATATTCCACCGAGCTTAAAAAAGTGTCCGCATCGGCGTCCGCAGGGTCGGGCGCAGGCGCGGCCAAGGTCGGGACGGCGAACGTGCAGACGCCGGTGTACCATGTGGTGCGTCCGGGCGACACGCTTTGGGGGCTGTCACGGCAATACGGAGTGACGATTGAGTCGATCATGGCGCTCAACACTAAAATCAAGAACCCCAATTTGATTTATGACGGGGATACGTTGCGGATCAAGTGAGTTTTGGGGTTGTGCGCCTTCGGGCGGGGGTGGGGACGTCCTGCCGAGGACGGGGGTTCCGCCACCCGGGCGGGTTCCTTTCTGGCAGGACACAAAGGAACCAAAGAGCCGCTTAAGGGAGAACCCCTCCGATTGGGTTCCCCCTTAAGAATCCTCTTCCCTACGGCCAAAGGATTGCGACCCTTTGGATTCCCGGGGGTTGGGGACGTCCTGTCGGGGATGAGTGCGGAGCCTTGTAGGGGAGCACTTTGTGCTCCTCAGACTGTAGACAAAAGGGTATCGCAAGCAGAATAGGCGGGGGGATACGCGGTGCCCTGTCCTGCGGAGACGGGGCTCCCATTATTTCATTTGAGAGGGGTTGGCGCACATGCAATGTTTGGTGACGACACAGGGCGGGGCGGGGTATGAGCTGCCCGAGCCCTACGCCTGGCGCATCAGTCAGAGTCTGGGGCTGCCGTGCGGCGCCGTCAGTCTCTCTTTCGATTGTGAGGACAAGCACGGAGCCATCCTTCAGCAGGCCGAGACCGTTTCCGTTTTGCGGGACGTCGATGTGCTCTTTCGCGGCGTGGTCGACAGCTTTCATCTGTCGGCCGATGCCTCGGGGCGGTGGGTCGGACTGAGCGGCCGGTCTTTGGGTGCGCGGCTGCAGGACAACATGGCCGCCCCCGGCGCCTACGCCGTCGCCTCGTGGAACGATTTGATCCGCGCCTATGTCACGCCGCTCGGACTGAAAACGGCAGCGGTGTCGCTGCCCAGTGTGCGGGATTTCAAGGTCGAGTCTCAGCAATCGGTTTGGCGGGTGCTCAGTGATTTTGTCACGTTGGCCGGGGGCGGCGTGCCGGTGGTCACGCCCGAGGGGATTTTGACGGTTATGAAGCCGGGGCAGAACGCTCAACCCGTTTTGATGCTGACCGAAAACACCCCTGTGACAACGCGGCGGTTTACTTACGACCGGTATGACGTCATCGCGCAGGTGACCGTGCGCAACCGGGACACGCAGGCGTCCTATGTCCTCAAAAACAGCGCGTATTCCGGTCCGCTGGGGCGGCGGCAGGTGCTCACCGGTGTGGGTGCGGAGGGTGTCGCCGCCATGGAGAACGAGGCCAAACAGCGCATGGCCGAATCGATGCGGCGGCTGGTCGTCGGGCAGGTCACGCTGCCCGGCGGGTTTACCGCGGCGGCCGGGGATGTGGTGGACGTCTCGTGCGGAGCCGAGTGCTTTCATGGACGCTATGTCGTCTGGCTCAGCGAGACCTCCTGTGACGACGGCGGGTTGTCGACGCGGTTGGAGCTGCTGCCGGTGGAGGCGTTTTGAGAGGTTTTTCCACTGCGGGGTGGGGGGCGCTGCTACCGCGGGGGAGGGAGATGTGACTTTCTCCGCGATGAGAAAGTCACCAAAGAATCGCTTAAGGGGAACCTTCCGAACGGGTTCCCCTTAAGAATCCTCTCCCCACCACGGCCAAAGGGTTGCGACCCTTTGGATTCCCAAGGGGCGGGGATGCGAGAAATGCCGGGTATCCCGTGCCTCGCTACCGTAGGGGCGCGCATGGCGCGTCCGTGTGTTGTTTTTTGTGGGGTTGAAGTCGTGGAGGACGGGGAGCCCCCTATGATCACAAAAGGGGAATGAGTATGTGGATGTCCAAGAGAATGACCGAGGCGTCGCCGGGCGAGCCGGCGCCGCTGATTGGCAGTGTGACGCTGTCGGGCAATGTGACCGCCGCGCACACCGACGCCGAATGGCGCGATGTCGTCGTCTGCGGGCCGGGCGGGTATCAGTGGAGGCCGTCGCTGGGCAGCAAGGTGCTGGTCATCAAGGATCCGAACGGCAAGCGGCCGTATGCCGTAGCCGAGTGCTCCGGCAAGACGGGCGAGCTGGCCGAGGGGGAGATCCTCATCTCAACCGGGCAGGCGTCCATCCGGATGAGCGCCGACGGCACCATTCATCTATCCGGCGCGGTCATCGTCAACGGCTCGCCGATTTAGACCAAACAGGAGGCGTGTTCAATGGATTTCAAATTGTCTGGCGGGGATTGGGTGCCCGACGGCAAGGGCGGTTTTGTCACGTTGACCGGCGCGGAGGAGACGCTCCAGCGTGCCCTTTTGCGACTGACTGTGCGGCGGGGGATTCTGCCTTTTTGGCCCGATTTCGGCAGTGAGCTTTCGCGCTTGGGCCGTGTGCTGCCCTCGCAGCGCGACAGCGAGGCCGATCGTTTTGTATTTGAGGCGCTTCAAGAGGAGCCCGAACTAATGGTGCGCGATGTGACCGTGACCGAAGTAGACGGACAGATGGATGTGTCGGTCTGGCTTTCGGCCCGCGGCGTGAGCGCCAGATTGGATGTGACGACATGACCGTTACCGAGCTGACCGCCGCCATGCTGCAGCATTTTACCGAGCTGTCGGGGTATGCCATTGCCGAGGGTTCGGAGTTTTCACTTCGAACCACCGTATTGGCCGCCCAGCTGTCGGCGCTTTACGATCATCTGGATTGGATTGTGCGGCAATGCTTTCCGCAGTCGGCCGAAGGGCCGTCGCTCGACCGGCACGCTCAGCTGCGCGGGCTTGCGCGCCTATCGGGGACATGTGCCTCGGGACAGATCGTGTTCGGACGCGACGAGGCCGGGGAAAATGTCGTCGTCATTCCGGCCGGGACGGTCTGTCTGACCGAGGGGCTCATCCGGTTTGAGACGCTGACCGAGGGCGTCATCGAGGCCGGAACCACACAGGTATCGCTGCCGGCGCGCGCCGTGTCCGCCGGAAGCGCGGGCAATGTGTTCGCCGGGCGGATTACGATGATGAGTCTGCCGCCCTCCGGCTGCGCCTGGTGCCGCAATCCGGCGGCCATGACCGGCGGGCGCGACGAGGAAAGCGACGCGGAGCTGCGCGCGCGGGTGCTGTCCACTTATGCGCGTCTGCCCAACGGCGCCAACGCCGCCTATTACGAGAGTGAGGCGCTCTCGCGGCCGGGTGTGGCGGCGGTCAATGTCTTGCCGCGCGTCAACGGGCGGGGCTCGGTGGGGGTCGTTGTGGCCGGCGTGAACGGGATGCCCTCCGAAGCGCTGCTGGCTGAGGTGGCGGCGCACCTGGAAAGCCGCCGGGAAATCGCCGTCGATGTCACGGTGAAAGCGCCCGTACCGGTTGAGGTGCCGGTTTCGGTGCGGGTCGAGCCGACGGGGACGCTTTACGAGGCGCAGGCCGCCGTGGAGACGGCACTGCTCGCCCATTTTTCGAACTCTCTTCTGGGCAAAGGGCTGCGGCGCAACGATTTGGATCGCATTCTCTACGACCTGCCTCAGGTAAAAAACTACCGGATCGACGCACCGGGCGATGATCTGGCGGCCTGCCCCGGTGTGCTGCCCGTGGCGGCGTCGATTGAGGTCTCGGCGCTTACTTAGGGAACCGCTGATTCCTATCACAGAGGAGGGACAACGCCGTGCATGAGACCATTCTTCAGAACCTGTTGGCCCCATTGGGGCTGTATCGGAGCCATGCTCCGTTTTCCGGCGCCGAAGTCAAAATGGCGGCGCGTGCGCTCGACGCGCTGTTTGACGGCGTATCCGATTTGGAGCAGGAAGCGTTTCCGGACAGCTGCTCGTCCTGGGGGCTTACACAGTGGGAAACGCTGCTGTTTGGCCGGGCGCAGAGCGGCGACGTCGCGTCGCGGCGGCAGGCCTTGCGCGCACTGCTCAACATTTCGGGCGACGGGCTGACCGTCGACAGCCTCAACGAGGCGCTCTATGGCTCGGGAACGTGGGCGCAGGTGAGCGAGACCGCGCCGGATGTCGTGACCGTGAGCTTTCCCGGGCAGCCGGGCGTTCCGGATGAGTTCGAGCGCAAGCGTGAACTCATCGAGGAGATTCTGCCCTGTCATCTTGAGGTGCGGTACCGCTACTGGTACATGAGCTGGATCCTCTTTGAGGCCAGCTTTCCCACCATGCAAACATTGGACGATTCGGGGCTGTCGTGGCGGCGGCTGGAGATGATGGTGGAAGGGCTTACGCCGTAAAAACAGGCACAATGAAACGTGGAATCGGAGGGGAAAACAATGAATGTCAAGCATTATTCCGAGCACTCACCCGAGCGGCAGATCGCCGTGCTGACCCGGCAGCTGCTGGCGTTGGCGCGCACGGCCGACACCGATACGGCGGCGCAGGTGGTTCAGGCGCTGGCTGCCGACGGGCTTTTATCCGCCGAGACAGAGAAGGCCGAAATGGTCGCACTTGCCGGCGGATTGGATGCGGCCGCAACGGCCGGGAAAGAGGCGTCGTCATGACAGACGCCATCAAGGGAGGATTGGCCGTGATCGGCGGATTGATCTCGGCGCTGCTGGGCGGCTTCGACGCCCTGTTGCTCACGCTGGCCGGGTTTTGCGCGGCCGACTATGTGACCGGCGTCACCAAGGCCATTTTGAAGCGCGAGCTGCATTCGGGCGCGGCCTTTCGCGGCGGGTTGAAAAAGGCGCTGATTTTTGTGGTGGTGGCCGTGGCGGTGGGACTGGATCATGTGCTGGCGCCACAGGGGGCGCTCTTTCGCGGGCTGGCCATCGGGTACTACATCGCGGCCGAGGGGCTGTCCATTTTGGAGAATGTGGCGGCCTGCGGGGTGCCGCTGCCCCGAAAGCTGGTGGCGGTGTTAAAGGAGCAAATCACGAAGTAGACAGAAGGGGATGTTTTGTATGGTTACGGCGGCGGGGCTGGCGGCCTATGCGCGTCAGCAGGTGGGCAAGGCCTATCTCTACGGGTCGTTTGGTCAGAGCGTGACCGATGGCTTTATTGCGCAGAAAAAAACGCAATATCCGGCCATGTATACGGCCGAATACTGCGCCAAAGCAAAGAGATTGATCGGAAAGACGGCCTTTGACTGCGTAGGGCTTATCAAGGCCTGTTACTGGAACGGGACATACGACGCCAAAACCGATCTCTCGGCCGACGGGATGTATCGCGCGGCTACCAAAAAGGGTGGGCTGGCCAATCTGCCCGAGCAGCCGGGCGTGCTGGTTTGGCGTTCGGGGCATATCGGCGTGTATGTCGGAGGCGGCGAGGTGGTCGAGGCGCGCGGCATCGACTACGGGGTGGTCAGAACCAAGCTGACCGATCGGAATTTCACCAACTGGTGCCAGTGTCCGTACATCGACTATCCGGCGGTCGCGGGCGCGGCGTCCACTGCAGTGAAAACTCCCAAGCAGAAGCTGCTCGACCTGGGTGTGATTGTCCCGGGCGACGGGCTTGACCATCCCGCGCAGCCACTTTCACAGGGGGTGTTCCTCGAAGTGATGGCGCGCGCGCTGACCAAATTATAGGGCGTTCATTATCCGCGATCCTTGACGAGCCGTTCCAGGCTGCGGTCAAATTCCTTTTCGGCTTCCTTCGAAAAGAAGCAGGCCGGGAATTGTCCGTTGCGGTTGTGGTAGACCACGCACTCGCAGCATTTTCCTCGCTTGTTGCACGGGTAAGTACAGGGACAGGCGATTTTTTCGTTTAGCTCACAGGGCATGGGTACACTTCCTTTCTTTTTTCTCTTTCTTTTTGCCCCGCCGGGATGTTTTGTCCCGGCGGGGCGTTTTTTTGTTTTTTGTACGGGGGAGGGGGTGCAGAGAACAGACATCTGTGAATGTCCAGATACCGGGTATAGACGCTGGGGCGAGGGAAAAATTGGGCATCGTGCGCCGCGTCTCCGCACCACGGAGAAACCAAACCCAACAGGCTGTTAAGGGTTAGGGAGTACGGCTTTCCGGCAGAGGATCGCGGACTGATAAGCTTTGATTTTGCCGATTCGGAGGCTGTGTGATAACCGGTGAAGCCCGGATGACCGCGTTTGTGCAATGGCTGTCTGCGCGCAGGGCAAGCTCCGTTCCCCTAGGCGATTCTTTGGTGACTTTCTCATCGCCGGGAGAAAGTCACGTCTTCCGTTCCCCGGCAGGGGCGAAAAAACCATATCCATACGCATGTATAACAGCAAGTTTTGTTCTGTTGGAGAGTGTATTGACTCGGCTCTTCGATGTCAAGCCTCGAGCGCGCCGCGCGGCCGGTGAAATAAGTCTGACGCCTTCCGGTAATGCCGCCGGGTCTTGCGTGAGACAACCCGCCCTGTTTTCCGGGTGCGGCGTGGCCTTATTTCACCTGCGCGGCGACGAGGCTCTTCGTTTCTACGACGCGAACTGGCTCATATACAATTCGGAATAGAAGCCTTTGGCTTCGAGCAGCTCCTCGTGCTTGCCCTGCTCCACGATGGCGCCGTCGCGCATGACCAGAATGACGTCGGCGTCGCGGATGGTGCTCAGCCGGTGGGCGATGACGAAGCTGGTGCGCCCGACCAGGAGCTTGCTCATGGCCTTTTGGATCAGCACCTCGGTGCGGGTATCGACGCTGGAGGTGGCCTCGTCTAAAATCAAAATGTTGGGGTCGGCCACAAACGCCCGCGCGATGGCCAACAGCTGCTTCTGCCCCTGTGACAGGTTGGACGCGTCGTCGTTGATCTCGGTGTCATAGCCGCCGTCAAGGGTTTGTACGAAGTGGTCGACCGAGGCGTTTTTGGCCGCCTTCTTGATTTCCTCTTCGGTTGCGCCCTCACGGCCGTAGGCGATGTTGTCGCGGATTGTGCCGCCGAACAGCCAGGTGTCCTGCAGAACCATGCCGAACTGACGGCGAAGATCCTCGCGGTTCATATCCTTGATGTTGACGCCGTCGACGTTGATGCGGCCGTCGTTCAGCTCGTAGAAGCGCATCAGCAGGTTGACCAGCGTGGTCTTGCCCGCGCCGGTCGGCCCGACAATGGCCACGCGCTGACCGGGCTTGACGTTCAGCGTCATATTCTCGATGAGCGGTTTGTCCTCGAGGTAGCGGAAGGAGACCTGCTCGAACGATACCGCGCCCTTGGGGTTCTCGATCACAGCGGGCGTCAGCGGCTCAGGGCTCTCCTCGGTCTCGTCGAGCAGCTCGAACACGCGCTCGGCCGAGGCCATGGTCGACTGGAGGACGTTCATGATGGAGGCGGTTTGCATGATGGGCTGGGTGAATTGGCGTGAGTATTGCAGCATGGCCTGCAGCGCGCCGAAGCGGGCCGGATTGGCGGCCACCTGTACGCCGCCCACCACGCAGATGATGACAAAGTTCAGGTTGTTCAGGAAGCCCATCAGCGGCATGACAATGCCGGACAGGAACTGCGCCTTGAAGCTGGCCTGATACAGATCCTCGTTTTCCTCAACGAAGGTTTCCTCGGCCTGTTCTTCACGGTTGTAGAGGTTGACGATGTCCAGCCCCGTGATGGTCTCCTCAACGTGCGCGTTGAGCGCGCCGGTGGTTTTCCACTGGTCGCCGAAGTGCTTGCGCGATTTCTTCATAATGAGCGCCATCGCGATGAACACCAGTGGCAGCGTCACCATGCACAGCAGCGTCAGCCACACGTCGATGGTCAGCATCATAATGAGCACGCCGATCAGCGTGAACACGGCGGTGATTACCTGGGTCATGCTTTGCTGCAGTGTAGAGCTGATGTTGTCGACGTCGTTGGTCACGCGGGACAGCACCTCGCCGCGGCCGGTGTTGTCGAAGTAGGACAGCGGCAAGCGGTCGAGCTTTTGATCGACTTCTTTGCGCAAGTCGTAGATGACATGGCGGGAGACCTTGGCGATGATGCGCTGCTGGAAGAACGAGAACAGCGCCGACAGCAGATAGACCCCGCACATCCACAGCAGGATGGTGAGGATGGCCGAGAAATCGACCGCGTATGCCTCGTCCAGCGTGCCGTTCGCCTTTTGCTCGGACAGTCCGTTGAGGAAGGCCGCGCGGTCCTGTCCGGCCGCCTCTTTGTATTTCATCACGTTGTCGATGGCGTCGTCGAGTTTCAGGTAGTCATTGAGCGCCTTGAGCGCGCCGTTGGCGTCCTGAATGTTCGCACCGTCACGTTGGGTCATGCCCATGATGACGCCGGCGGCCATGGGGTCGTCGAGGGTGGCCAGAAACTCGTCGATGTTTTGGGCGCCGGCGCCTTCCCGGTCGATCTTTTCCTCGACCAGCGCGGCCACCTGTCGTGTGCTCGCGAGGCTGGCGGCCAGCTGCTCGCCGGACATCCCGGTCTGCTCCATCATCTGGACGATGGCGTTGGCCTGCATTTTGGCCGACAGGCCCTCGACAAATTTACCGATGCCGTTTTCCATGATCTTGGGGCCCGAAATGCTGAATCCGACGCTGACGATGGCCATAATGAGAACCACTAAAATGGCGATGCGCTGCGGCTTCAGATAGCCCAGCAGACGCTTGAGCGAACCTTTGAAGTCTTTGGCCTTTTCGGAAGGAGCCATGCCGCCCATGCCGGGAGGCCCTCCGCCCATGGTGCCATGGCGGCGCTGACGGGCCTGCTGCTGACGCATGACTTTGTTGACGTTTTGATTAACCGCCTTGGATTCGGACGCATCGCCGGGGTTGTTTTTGTATTGCTCGCTCATGCCGACACCTCCTCGTCCGAAAGCTGGGACAGCGCGATCTCACGGTAGACCTCGCAGTCCTTCATCAATTGCTGGTGGGTTCCCACGCCGACCAACCTGCCCTCGTCGAGCACCAGAATCTGCTCGGCGGTCATGATGGTCGAGATGCGCTGCGCCACCACCAGGACGGTGGAGCCGCCCAGGTCGCGCTTGAGCGCGGCGCGCAGGTTGGCCTCGGTCTTGAAGTCGAGGGCCGAGAAGCTGTCGTCAAATACGAACACCGGCGGTTTGGCGACCAGCGCCCGGGCGATGGCCAGACGCTGCCGCTGTCCGCCCGACACATTGGCCCCGCCCTGATCGATGGGGGCGTCGAGGCCTTCGGGCAGTCCGCGTACAAAGTCGGCGGCCTGCGCTGTCTCCAGCGCCGCCCACAGCTCGTCGTCGGTGGCGTCCTCCTTGCCGTAGCGCAGGTTGGACGCGATGGTGCCAGTGAACAGGAACGCCTTCTGCGGTACAAAGCCGAGCTTTTCACGCAGCTTATGCAGCGGCAACGTGCGCACGTCCTCGCCCTCGATGAGCAGCTCACCCTCGGTCACATCATAGAAGCGCGGCAGCAGCGCCACCAGCGTCGATTTGCCCGAGCCGGTCGAGCCGATGACGGCCGTGGTTTGGCCCGGCAGGGCGGTGAAGCGGATCGCGTGCAGGACGTCGTCGGCCGCGCCCTCATAGCGGAAGGACACGTCCTTAAACTGAACCTGACCGGGGATAAGCGCTGTGTCCGGCGCGCCGCCGTCACCGTCGGTGATGGCCACGTTGGTGTCGAGCACGGCGTTGATGCGCTCGGCCGAAGCGATGGCGCGCGGCAGCATGATGAACATCATAGTCGACATCATCACGGCCATCAGGATCTGCATCATGTAGGTGATGAAAGCCGTCATGGCGCCCATGCTCAAATCACCGGCGTCGATGCGGATAAATCCGACCCACAGCACGGCCACCACCGCGAAGTTCAGGATTACGGTCATGACCGGCATCATATAGGACACCATCTTGTTGATCTTCAGATTGGTGTCGGCGTGCTCGGCGTTGGCCGTATCGAAGCGGTCGCGCTCGTGTTTGGTGCGGACAAAGGCGCGGATGACGCGGACGCCGGCCAGCTTTTCGCGTGCCACCTGTGTGACGCGGTCAAGCTTTTTCTGCAAAAGCTTCATGCTGGGCATCAGCTTGCTGGCCAGAAGGCCGATGACAAGGCCCAGAATCGGCACCAGAACGGCGATGCTCCAGGACAGCGTGGTATCCTGCCTGAGGGCCATGATGACGCCGCCCACCATCATGATGGGTGCGGTGATCATCATGCGCAGCACCATCATCACCGACATCTGCACCTGCTGGACGTCGTTCTGGATGCGCGTAATGAGCGACGACGCGCCGAACTTGTTGGTCTCGAGCGACGAGAAGGTGAGCACCTTGGCAAACACCTTGTGGCGGATCTCCTTGCCCAGCCCCATGGCCGCCTTGGAAGAGAAATAGCCGGCGATCCCGGCGCAGGCCATGCTGCCCAGGGCCACCGCCAGCATCCAGCCGCCATAGCGCCAGATGGTGGGGACGTCGGACAGGCCGGTCTCTGTGTTGTAAATGCCCTCGTTGATGATGGTCTTATTCAGCTCGGGCAGGTAGAGGTCGAGAAACGCCTGCGCGACCAGCAGCGCCAGGGCGATGGCGACCAGCCATTTATAGGGGTTGAGGTTGCTCAAAAGCTTTCGCATAGAGGCATTCGCTCCTTTTTGGGGAATCGCTGACTCGCCGAGGCCAACGGCCGTTCCGGAGGAGCCATCGGTTCCGTGGTTTACGGGTGGGGAAGATGGTGGCGGTGATGGTGGTGGTGAGGCGGCGGGGGACACCGGTCGGCGCCGGGGATAGAGGCCAGCACCTCGTCAAAGTACCCGCTCAGCACCGAAACACTGCTCTGATAGTGCGAAAGCTCCTCCTGGCTCAGGCGGCCGAAGGTGCGCTCGAGCAACGCTTCCAGGCCGCTTCTGGCCTGCTCCAATTGGTGTCGACCCTCGTCGGTCAGGGTAACAAACATGGTGCGCGCGTCCTTTTGATCGCGCTGCCGGATCAGAAGCCCCTCCTTCTCCAGATCGCGGATCATCGGCGACAGGGTGGAGGGGTCGATGCCCACCTTGTCGGCCAGCTCGGTCTGCGAGGGGCGCTCGGAATGCCCGACGGCAAATAGCAGGGCGATGCGGCGGAAGTGCAGGCCCGAGGAATGCGCCGACGCGAACAGGGCGCGGTTAAGCTTGTGGAAAAAGGAGAAGCTCAGCTCAAAGGTACCGGCCAGAGCGTTGGTGTCTTCGGGGAAAAATTGCGGAAACACAGGGGTTCACCTCCTTGCGGGAAGGATGGGGACAAACGGTTTGGGAGCAAATAATTTGATCTCAAATCATTTGCTCCCAAAGTATACGCGCGGTTATGGTCTTTGTCAAGGGGGTTTTTATGAACATTTTGTGGCCGGGGATGGCGGTGGGTCGATGTGGGCATCGCCACCGACAGATCCAGGGAACCGCTGATTCATACAGCGCGCGCGTCGGCTCGGCTCTTCGA
Organism: Oscillospiraceae bacterium; assembly: GCA_031549735.1. Lineage (GTDB taxonomy): Bacteria > Bacillota > Clostridia > Oscillospirales > UBA929 > JAVBPF01. The sequence continues at coordinate 19,648 of JAVBPF010000010.1, read as the reverse complement.
TGTCAAGCCTCGCGACGGTCGGCGGCCGGTCACACTGCTCACTCCACGTGCGCGGAAACGCGGCTTGGTCGTGGGCCGCTGGTTTCCTTCCCCGCTGCGTTCACTGTGCTCCCTGCCGACCTGCTCGGCTCTTCTAACTTACCTTCTTCGGAATTTTGATGGTCAGCACGATCTCCTGCTCCGATTCTTCTTTATGTAGGCCGGCGTCGACACCCGACTGCCGCATCACGTCGACGGCGCGGCCCACCGTGTTGAGGAACAGCCGCACATCCTTCAGCACGAACAGCGCCCGCACCCGGGATTGTTTGGGCACCTCGTCACGGTGAGCCAGCATGTCGTCGACCAACTTTTCGCTTTGCTGGACGTTGAGACGCTCGGCGATGATGCGGTCGAGCGCTTTGAAGCGGTCGGCGTCTTTGTCCAGCCGTAAAAGCGTCCGGGCGTGACGCTCGGTGAGATTGTGACGGCGCAGCCGGTCGAGAAGTTCGGGCGGGTGCTTGAGGATGCGCAGCTTGTTGGCCACCGCCGACTGGCTTTTGCCCAGCTTGACCGCCGCTTCCTCCTGCGACAGACCGAAGTGGGCGATGAGGCGCGCCAGACCGCGCGCTTCCTCGAGAAAGTCGAGGTCGCGGCGCTGCAGGTTTTCAACCATGGCAATAAAGGACGACTGCATGGCGTCGACGCCCAGGATCAGGCACGGCACCGCCGAGAGGCCGGCCATATCGGCGGCTCTCAAGCGACGCTCTCCGGCCACCAGTTCATATCCGCCCTCCAATTTGCGGACAGTCAGCGGCTGCAGCACACCGTATTCGGCGATGCTGTCGGAGAGCTCGCGCAGGGCCTCCGGATCGAAAATCCGGCGGGGCTGCGCCGGGTTGGGCAGAATGTCATGGACCTTCAGGTAAACGACCTTTTGCTTGTCCAGCAAGCTTGTCCGATTGGGCTTTTGCATCACGGATTCTCCTTTGCCTTGATTTTTTTCCGGGCAATCGAAACGACGGGCCGGTGTGGGCCTTGCCCCTGCAAAGCCCACGCGGCGTTTGTGTTGTCGGGCGTTCCCGCCGAAACGCGGGAGACGGCTACTTGCCAATATTATACATTTCCTAGGAAATCGCGTATCGAAAAACATGTCGAAACGGGGTGGGATTGCTTCCTGTGCGGAATGGGTCTCAAGGGCGAAAAAGACCCTCGAAACGCGAAGAAGCGCCCGTCCCACCGACCGCATGAGCCGCGCGGTTCCGCCCGAAAGCGGCACTCCGCGAATCTCACGCGCTGATAGAACAAGCGCTTCCTCTGGAGAGGAGATAGGAAAATGGAGAAGAAGTAAGCAAAAATGAATCGTCGGGGGACAAACAATCGTCATGACCCCGGCCGCGCGTGGGGTAACGCCGTGCGGAATCAGCTCCGTTCGGCAAAGGCAAACATCAGCGCCCAAGGTTGCGGCAAAGAAGCAGCGGCGCTTTCCAGCCAATAGGCGATGCCATATTCGCCGGTGGCATGGTCAACTTTTTCAATGATACAGAGACGCAGGTTGTCCCTTTCCAAATAGTACTGCGTGTAGCTTCGATCGTCCTGTAACAGCTCAACATCCCGGACAAAGTGCTGCGCGCGGAGGAAATCTTCCAGCTCCGCTCGCGGCACGCTATGGCCCGCCTGCTTATACTCGGTCAGCCATTGCGCGTTGTCAGGGCCAAGCAGATCGGCAGGCGACGCCTTGTCAACCGTCGTGGAAAACACGGACTGTGAGGCCGATTGCATGGGATTATCGGAGCCTTCCGATAAGTCCTCGTCCGTTTCCGCGAGATCACTTCCGGAGGGCGTCGGTGACGTGTCGTCCGGCGACGGATCGGCGCTCGGAGACGGTGTCAGCCCATCCGGCAACCGGTTTCCCGGCATGGGAACTTTAGAGACATCGCCCCCCGTCTCCGGTTCGCCCAAAGGCGTTCCGGCGGTTGGGAGCTGCTCCGTGTCAGACTCGTAAGCAGGAGGGGAGGCTTCGGTCGGCTCAAACGACCAGTTTTGGCTGCTCGGCGCGCGATCGATGGGTGCCTGTTCCGTATAGGAACGGCTTACAAGATAACCGCTGCCCAAGATCAACGCCGACAGCGCAAAAGAAAGCGCCACTTTGGTAAAAGTCTTGCGCGGCGGTTCACTCACGGCGGCCGCGTCGTCACGGGTCTCGGACGGACAGAGCGGCAGGCCGCCGCAAAGCGTCCGCCAAAGGGCGGCGGTTGTCTCGGGCGAAGCTACGATATCGGCGTCCTCCGCGAGCACACTCGTAAGAAAAGGCGCGGCAGCGGTTGTCTCGACGCCGGTCACCCCTGCGCACCGCTCGGTCATCCGGGCGCGAATGGCGCCGCGGGCCCGCCGGAGGCGGGATTGCACGGCCTGTGCGGTCACGCCGACAATGCGCGCCGTCTCGGCCTGAGAAAACAATCGACCATCGTACAGCAAAATGACCGTTTTCAAATCGCCCGGCAGCTCGTCAACGACAGACAGCAGTGTTCCACAGCTGTTTGGGCTCGCGATGAGATCCGGCGGCAAAAACTCGACCCGGTGGTCGGCCAGGCTGTCCGGCTCTCCGAGCCACGGCACCTCCGTGGCCAGTGTATCAACCGTCCGTTCCAGACAGGCGCTCAGTGCCATTTGACAGAGCCAGACACGAAACAGAGCGGGGCGCGGTAGCGTATGGAGTGTGCCGAACGCCCGCGTATAGGTCTCCACAGCGGCGGCTTCAGCCAGGTGCGGGGCCCTCAGCAATTTGTGGGAGAGGTAGAGAACGGTCTGGGCCGTATCGTCAAAAAGCGATTTAAGGGCAGACGGATCCCACTTCATCGCTTTGGAAAGCAGCAAAGTGAGATTTTTTTTGTTCATAAGTCCGCTCTCATTTCTTCGGGAGCCAAACGCCCCAAATTCCTGAACCAACCGTTCCGGAGGGAAGATGGTAAAACGAAGGCAACAAAAAACAGAACCCCTCATCTGAAGGAGTTCTGCCAATTCAGCAACTGTACTCCTTCGGTAACCGGCTACCATAGCACAATTGTGCGTTAGGCCCATGGTTTTGCGCCCCTGTCTTTCGGCAGGTTTGCCATTATCGAGAGTCGTTAATGCCACTGTTCTTTGTACAACTTCACTATACCATGCGCTCCGGTGGTTGTCAACACCCCGAAGAAAAATGTGCGGATTTTGACGGCGGAAAACGACGCGTTTTTATGAGCCGGGTCGTACGATCTTTTTGGTGCGCGGCAGGTTTGGCCGGCGGCGCGCGCCCCGCGCCTCGTGCACGCTCTGTGACCGCTGATAGTATCGATTCAGCAACGTCAAATAGCTCACGTGCGCCTGCGGCGGCTTCATAAATACCTCTTTGACAAACGATAGATCGACCACGCGCGACGACTCCTTTCGAATCCCGCAAACACGGGAATCGGAATGATGGGGAAACCAAAAAACAAAAAGAAGCGCCTTCGGCGGCCGGCTGCCCTGGCATCAACGATGCGTTAGGCCCATGGCTTTGCGTCCCCGTCTTTCGGCGGGTTTGCCTTTGTCGTGGTGCTTCTTTTGCGGAAGCATACGCCGATACCTCGCCGCTTGCTTCAGGTAACTATAGATTACCACTTTTGGGGGTGTTTTGTCTATTGACGGACGCGCCAAAGTGTGTCGGCCCCGCGCCGAAAATCTTGGGCAAAAGGGCGTTGGCGCCGGCACAAAACCGTCACTGTTCGGTCGTGAGGGCGACCTTCTTTTGCTCGCGCCTCTCGGCAAAATAAAGACCTTCGGACGTCAGTTCGTCAATGACACGCTGTATGTCCATTCCGTCCATGTTTGTCGTTCTCGCCTGTCCCGGGCGGGCGTGCGTAAAGGTCTCCGTAACGGTCGTAATCTTCTGCTCTTTCGGAATAGTATGCGAGAGGAAGAACTGTTCGTAACGTTCTCTATTGGAGGTGTGGAGCGCAACCACGTTATAGCGCCCCAGATATATTTCGTCGGAAGTTGTGTGGGAGGCGAAGCCGAAACAGGCCATGCCATCATGAATTAAAAACTTGCCGTATGTATCGATGATCCTCAGCAGGGATTCCACTTGCAGGCCATCCAGGTAGTAGACGTCGCAGTGGAATGGGGACGTCGCTGTTTTCCTGAGCTCATCCTCAATGGCCTTGTTGCACGGCGACTCCAGAATGAAAAAACACGGTGCCGTGAGCTGCAAACAAAAGGAACGGATGACCTCCTCGATATGCTCGGCACTGATATTGGCGGTGAATCTGAAAGCGGCGTTGTTCTCCGTGACCTCAAAGCATTCGTGTACGCTCGCCAAGGCCGCCACCGTCATCCCTTCGCCAACCTGAAAACAGCTCACGTGTATACCTCCCTTGTGCTTTGAGAAAGGCGATTTTTTCATTGCTCTCATTCCTGTTTTCTTCATTGTACGCCCCCTTCCGGGAGATGGCAAGACTTGAGCGGGCCGTATGGCGATGAATCTGCAGAGCCGACCCCACGACCCAACCCCTCGGGAATCCAAAGGGTCGCAACCCTTTGGTCGTAAGGAAAGGATTCCAAAGGGAAACCCAATCGAAGGGGTTTCTCTTTGGCGATTCTTTGGTGACTTTCTCATCGCGGAGAAAGTCACATCGTCCCCCCTCGGCTCTTCGTTGTCAAGCCTCGAGCGCGCCGCGCAGGGGAAATAAGTCTGACGCCTTCCGGAAATGCCGCCAAGTCTTGCGTGAGACGACTTGTCCTGTTTTCCGGGTGCGGCGTGGCCTTATTTCCCCTGCGCGTCGACGAGGCTCTTCGTCTTCTTGACAGAATGAATCCGCGCGTATACAATTTAAGCATTCCGAATCAGTTTGAAACAGATCTTCCGTTTGTCGACCGGGTTGTTTCCGGGCGCGCGCGGATTTTGAGGAGTGTTTTTTGTTGGCCGTCGAGAAAAAAGTGGAACAGATCACCGCGCGTGACGTCGACTTCGGCAAGTGGTATACCGATGTGGTCAAAAAAGCCGAGCTGGTCGACTATTCGAGCGTCAAGGGCTGCGTCATCCTGCGCCCTTATGCTCAGGCGCTGTGGGAGAATATTCAGAAAACGCTGGACGGGATGTTCAAGGACACCGGGCATGAAAACGTGGCTATGCCGCTGTTCATCCCCGAGTCGCTGCTGCAGAAGGAGAAGGACCATGTGTACGGCTTCGCGCCCGAGGTGGCCTGGGTCACGCACGGCGGCACCGAACCGCTGACCGAGCGGCTGTGTGTCCGCCCCACCTCCGAGACGCTGTTCTGCGAGCACTACGCCCGCATCATCGAATCGCACCGCGACCTGCCCAAGCTCTATAACCAATGGTGCAGCGTGGTGCGGTGGGAAAAAACCACACGCCCCTTCCTGCGCTCCCGTGAGTTTTGGTGGCAGGAGGGTCACACCATCCACGCCACGGCCGAGGAGGCCATGGAGGAAACCCTGCGTATGCTGGACGTCTATGCGACGTTCTGCGAGAATACACTGGCCATGCCGGTCATCCGCGGCGAAAAGTCGGAAAGCGAAAAGTTCGCCGGCGCCGAGCGCACCTTCTCCATTGAGTGCATGATGCACGACGGCCGCGCGCTACAGTCGGGCACGTCGCACTATTTCGGCGACGGGTTTGCTAGGGCCTTCAACATCCAGTTCACTGACCGCGACAATAAACTTTCTTTCCCGTTCCAGACCTCATGGGGCATGTCCACCCGCATCATCGGCGGCGTCATCATGACCCATGGCGACGACAACGGACTGGTGCTGCCGCCCAAGGTCGCGCCCAAGCAAATCGTCATTGTGCCGGTCGCCGCGCACAAACCGGGCGTATTGGACGCCGCACGCGCGCTGAAAGACCGCTTGAGCGCCTTCCGCGTCACCATCGACGAACGCGACCAGAGCCCGGGCTGGAAGTTTGCCGAGCATGAGATGAAGGGCGTGCCGCTGCGCATTGAGCTGGGTCCGCGCGACATCGAAAACGGGGTGTGCGTCATGGCCAGACGCGACACCGGCGAAAAGATCACCGCTCCGCTCGAGGGCGTGGAAAAGGCCGTGGCCGACCTGCTGGACAGCATCCAGAGCGACCTGTTCACCGCCGCGAAGAAAAACCTCGAAACGCGTACCCGCAGTGCGCTCGACTACGACACCTTCAAGGCGCTGGCGGGCGAGGGCGGCTTTGTCCGCTCGATGTGGTGCGGCGGAGAAGCCTGTGAGGATAAAGTGCGCGAAGATACCGGCATGAAATCGCGCTGCACCCCGTTTGAGGGCGACGCGCTGAGCGACACCTGCCCCGTCTGCGGCGGTAAAGCCGACCGTGTGATGGTGTGGGGGGATCAATACTAGAGACTTTTGGATGAACCGGGGGTTCATCCAAAAGTAGAAATAAGGATGGATTTTCGGCGAAGTGAATGCGTCGAAAATCCAAAATCCCATAGCTTTTGCGAAAATCGGCGGAGCAAGAACCTGCCCGCTGCGGCGGTCAGGCTCCGCGCGATTTTGGTAAAAGGACGGGGGATGCGTGCGGGCTACCCGTCTCCGCTTCCACAACTGTTCACTGTCAACTGTACACGGTACACTGAAATAAGGGGGGTCACGCCATGTGGATCTATATCTGGCTCGGAATCATCGTGCTGAGTCTGGCCGTTGAGGCCATGACACCTCAGCTCGTGAGTCTGTGGTTTGCCTTGGGCGGCCTGTGCAGTATGATTCTCGCGACGGTCTTGCCCGAAGACATGCTGATCCAGAGTCTTGTGTTTGTTGTCGTCTCCGGCCTGTCGCTATTGCTGCTGCGCCCGCTGGTCAAAAAGAGCATGGAGACCCGGCGCACCGCCACCAACGCCGACCGTGTGGTCGGCATGATCGGCCTTGTCGTTGAGGCCATCGACAACATCACCGCCCTCGGCGTGGTGCAGGTGGGCGGCAAAACCTGGACGGCGCGCAGCGAGACCGACGCCCCGATTGCCAAGGGCGCGCGGGTTGAGGTGCTGCGCATCGACGGCGTCAAGCTGATCGTTACGGAGCACGCGCAGGGATAATGTCAAACGGGGGACGGTGTCCTCTTGGGTAAACAGCATTTACCAAAAAAATATGGGGGGTATCATCATGCCAGAAGTCGTCGTTATTGTCATCTGGAGCATTCTCGCCCTGATCGTCATCATCATTATCGCCGCCAACGTCCGTGTCGTCCAGCAGGCGCGTGCCGCCGTCATCGAGCGGCTGGGCAGCTATCGCGTCACCTGGAACACCGGCCTGCATCTGAAGATCCCGTTCATTGAGCGTGTAGCCAAGATCGTCTCGCTCAAGGAGCAGGTGGTCGACTTCCCGCCCCAGCCGGTCATTACCAAGGACAACGTCACCATGCAGATCGACACGGTCATCTACTTCGAAATCACCGACCCGAAGCTCTACACCTATGGCGTCGAGCATCCGATGTCGGCCATCGAGAACCTGACCGCCACCACATTGCGCAACATCGTCGGTGATCTGGAACTCGACCAGACGCTGACCTCGCGCGACCACATCAACACCAAAATGCGCATCATCCTCGACGAGGCCACCGATCCGTGGGGCATCAAGGTCAACCGTGTCGAGCTAAAGAGCATCATCCCGCCCCGCGAAATTCAGGTCTCGATGGAAAAACAGATGAAGGCCGAACGTGAACGCCGCCAGTCCATTCTGCAGGCCGAGGGTGAAAAAGCGTCGAAGATCCTGGTCGCCGAGGGTGAAAAGGAATCGGCCATCCGCCGCGCCGAGGGCGAGCGGGAATCGGCTATTCTGCGCGCCGAAGCGGTACGTCAGTCCAAAATCCTTGAGGCTGAGGGTGAAGCCAATGCCATATTGAAGGTACAGGGCGCGCTGGCCGACTCGATAAAATTGCTCAACGACGCCGACGCGAAGGGCAACGTCATCCAGATCAAGGCGCTCGAAGCGTTCGCCAAGGCCGCCGACGGCAAAGCCACCAAAATCATCATTCCGTCCGAAATTCAGGGGCTGGCCGGCTTGGCCACGTCGCTGAAAGGATTGGTTGAGGGAGATGTCCCGGCAAAATAAGCGGGATTGGCGTATACAGAAGGCTCTCAAGCATCACCGGCAAAAATCCAACGGAAAGGGCGCGCCGGACATCCCGCGCCGCGCCCTTTCCGCAAGAAGCCTGTTGCCTCAGATGAAACCCGTGGATTAACCCGTCCGGGCTTTGGAATAGCCTTTTCGGCGGCGCTTTCTCCAAAGTTCAGAATTGACAGAAAGCCCGTCCGTGGTATATGATGGAGTGCAACACCGAAGGGTGTGGCCTCACATCTTTTTCGGCTCTTTGTGATCAAGCCTCGAGCGCGCCGCGCGGGCAATGAAATAAGCCGTACGCCTTCCGGAAATGCTAAGTCTCCAGCCGACCTGCTCGGCTCTTCTTTGGCAAGCCTCGGTGCCCTCACGGCCAGTCGTACTGTTCGCTCCATGTGTGTCTAAACAGTCAGCGCTGCGGCGCTGCCTTGGTTTAGCCGCCCATTGCGCTCACTGTACTCCTTGCTCGGGCATTCGGCTCTTCTTGATACAAACAGGAGGGAATCCTATATGAAACTCATCTTTGCCATCATCAATCACGACGACGCGCACACCGTCATCTCCCACCTCACGCAGGGCGGTTTCCCGGTGACCAAGCTGGCCACCACCGGCGGTTTTCTGATGGTGGGCAATGTGACCATTTTGATTGGCGTCGAGGACGAAAAGCTGGAAGGCGCCCTGAACATCATCGGCAAATATTCCAATAGCCGCCGTCAGGTCATCCCCACCACCAGCGATTTGGGCATGGGGTTCTATTCGGCTATGCCGGTTGAGGTGACGGTGGGCGGCGCCACGGTCTTTGTACTCAATGTCGAACAGTTTAACCGGTATTGATCCCACCCGCCTGTCCCACGCCCGCATCATAACCGGTGGGGATCCCGGCGCGCGTCTGTCCATGGCCAAAGCCTGGGCGGCGGCCGTGTTTTGCCGGAACCGCCGCGTAGACGGGACGGCCTGTCAGGGGTGCGCGCCCTGCCGCAAGGTGTTCTCCGACCTGCATCCCGACGTTGTCTTTTTGCGGCCCGACGGGATGGCCATCAAGGTGGAAGCCGTGCGCGAAATGCGGCGCGGCCTGTATTTGATGCCCAATGAGAGCGAGACCCGTGTGGTCGTGATCGAGGACGCCGACACGCTCAATGTCTCTGCCCAAAACGCGCTGTTGAACGTTTTGGAGGAGGGCGTGAGCGTCTTTTTTCTGTTGTGCGACGCCCCCGAAGCGCTACTGCCTACCGTGCGCTCGCGCTGCGCGCTTATGCGGCTACCCGGCCGTGAGTCTGCGCCCGAGGAACGCGCTGACGTGCTGCAGATGCTCACGGCGGTGGCGAGGCAGGACGACTGGCAGGTGCTGCGCCAGTGTTACGCGCTGGGCAAGCTGAAACGGGACGAGTTCACCCTGTTTCTGGATGCCCTGAGCCAGGCGCTTTTCCAGAAGCTGAAAGAGAATGTGACTGCGTCCGGCGCGGGGGGACAAGCCTTTCCCTTGCCCCCCACGGCGCTGGGCCGTATCATAGACCAGTGTGGGCTCATGCGCGCCCGACTGGCGCAAAACGTCGCCGTGACGCATATGACCGGACATTTAGCGGTGTTGCTGACATCGAAGAGCCTCGTCGACGCGCAAGGAGTACAGTGAGCGCAGTGGGCGGCTAAACCAGGGCAGCGCCGCAGCGCTGACCGTTTAGACAGACACGGAGCGAACAGTATGACTGCCCGCGCGGCGCGCCCTCCTTATAACGTACACCACATCTATTTATCTGATAGAAAACCGGAGGAAATTATTTTGGTCAAGGTGATTGCCGTTCGTTTCAAAAAAGTCGGCAAAACGTACTATTTCAGTCCGGGCGAGTTCGACATCAAGGTCGACACCCCGGTCATTGTCGAAACGTCCCGCGGCATCGAATATGGGGTCTGCGCGGTAGCTGAAACCGAAGTGGAGCAGGAGAAAATCGTGCCGCCGCTGCGCGCGGTCATCCGCATCGCCACGCCCGAGGATGAGGCGTTGCTCAAACAGAACGCGGAAAAAGAGAAACAGGCCATGGAGGTCTGCACCAAAAAAATTGCCGATCATAAGCTCGACATGAAGCTGGTCGACGCCGAATACACCTTCGACGGGGCCAAAATCATCTTTTACTTCACCGCCGACGGCCGCGTCGATTTCCGCGAATTGGTGCGGGATTTGGCCGGTGTGTTCCGTACCCGCATCGAACTGCGCCAAATCGGCGTACGCGACGAGGCCAAAATGCTGGGCGGGCTGGGCATCTGCGGCAAGCCGTTTTGCTGTGCCACGTTTTTGGATGAATTCCAGCCGGTTTCGATCAAAATGGCCAAGGAGCAAAATCTGTCCCTCAACCCCACCAAGATTTCCGGCACCTGCGGCCGGTTGATGTGCTGTCTCAAATATGAGCAGGAGGCCTATGAGGATCTGCTGCGCAACACGCCCACCGTCGACTCGGTCATCTCCACCCCCGAAGGCCCCGGTATTGTGACCAACGTCCACCTGTTGTGCGGACGTCTGCATGTCCGGCTGGACAGCGCGCCCGACACGATCAAGGTATTCCACAAGAGCGAGTGCCAGTTCAGCAAGCCGTCGGGCAATCGTCCACGCCGCAACAACGGCCGCCGTGAGCGCAATGAGGAGGACAACGGGAAAAAAGGCCAGGAGGCCGGTGCAAGCGGCACGAACGGTGCGACCGGCGCTAACGGAACGAACGAGACAAAGGCGGTATCGCCGTCCGAAACCAAATCGCAGATCAGAGAGCGGGAACGCTCCGATGCGGCGGCCAAAAGACCGCCGAGGCCCAGACCGACGCAGCGCAAACAAGCCGAATATGATCCGGCCAACAAACCGGAATCGCCCAAGTCACCCGAGCCGGGCGCGCCGGCGGGTGAGCCGTCATGAAGCTGTTCGACACCCACGCCCATTACGACGACAAGCGATTTGACGCCGACCGGGACGCTGTGCTTTCGGCGCTGCCCGAGGCCGGTGTGGCGCTGGTCGTCAATCCGGGCTGTCATATGGAATCGTCTCGGGAGGCGGTGGGCCTGGCTCACCGGTTCCCGTTTCTCTATGCCGCCGTTGGCGTACACCCGCACGACGCCGAAGGGATGCGTGACGGTGATCTGGCTGAGCTTGAGCAGATGACCCGTGACGAGCGCGTGGTGGCCATCGGTGAAATCGGACTGGATTACCACTACGACCACAGCCCGCGGGCGCTCCAAATCGCGCGGTTTCGCGATCAGATGGATCTGGCGCGGCAAACCGGCTTGCCGGTGATCGTCCATGACCGCGAAGCGCACGAGGACACACTGCGCGTGCTGCGCGAGTTCCCGCAGGTGACCGGCGTACTGCACTGCTATTCCGGTTCGCGCGAGATGGCCGAGGTGTTGATTAAGATGGGTTTTTTCCTGTCGTTCACCGGCGTGGTCACCTACAAAAACGCCCGCAAAACGCTGGAGGTCGCGGCCATGCTGCCCGACGACCGGTTGATGATTGAGACCGACGCGCCCTACCTCGCGCCCGAGCCCGACCGGCGCGCCCGCAACGATTCACGCACGCTGCCGGCCATGGCCGAAGCCATAGCACGCGTCCGCGGCACAACGGCAGAGGACATCGCGCGGCTGACGCTTCAAAACGGCAAGCGGTTCTTTGGGATTGGGTAGAAGAGCCTCGTCGACGCGCAGGGGAAATAAGGCCACGCTGCACTCGAAAAACAGGTCAAGTTGTCTCACGCAAGACATGACGGCATTTTCGGAAGGCGTTTGGCTTATTTCAGCGCCCGCGCGTCGCGCTCGAGGCTTGACATAGAAGAGCCGAATGCCCTGACGGGGAGCGCCGAACGGCGCTCTTTTTTTGCGTGTTACCTTGTGATATACTGCCAAAGAGAGGTGCTCGCGCCCCCTCATACCCGCAAAGGAGACCTGCCCCATGCCAACCGATCTGAACGCCACCCTGTCCCAAGTCCTGAGCGATGTTGGAGCGGTCGCCTGGGGCTTTGTTGATGTGTCCGAATTGCAGCCCTATCGCCCCACCGCCGAGCGGATGCAAAGCCGGTTTGACCAGCTCTCCGAAACATACAACACGGCGCTTGTCGCCGCCTTTCCACTCTACAACGGCCCCGAGGACAGTCACATCGTACTCTGCTTCCGCGCGGGCGTCGATTATGTGCATCTGGGCAAGGCACGGCTGACGCGTGTGTTTGACGCGCTTAAGCCCATCATGGGCGACAACGGACGCGTATCGGGCAACGGTTACCCGCTGCCCATTGTGGCCGCCGCGCGGCTGGCCGGGGTCGGCCTGACCGGACGGCACGGGTTGTGCATCGTGGCGCCCTACGGCACGACTATCTCCCTGGCCTCCGTGGTTTGGTCGCTGAGCGAGGACATCAGAGCACAGCTGCCCCGCCATGCGCCCTCGGGGTTTTGTACCGCCTGCGGTACAGGTGAGGACGTCGCCGCGCGCTGTCAGGCCGCCTGTCCCACCGGCGCGCTCAGCTGGAAAAGCGCCCACGAAGGCGGGCAGCGTCTGCTCGACCTCACCCGTTGCTGCTCCGAGCTCAGTCAGAAGAAGGGCGACCTTACAGTCGAGGAGCAGACGCTGCTGCGCCGTTCTCCCTATGTCTGGGGCTGCGATTTGTGCCAGCTGGCCTGTCCGTACAACCGCGACCCGAGGCGTACCGATTTGCCTGAGCTGTTGGAAGACCGAACGCTTTGGATTACCAAGGAAGAGCTTGAGGCCGGGCTGCACGACCACCGTCCCTTAGTCCGCACTGGCCGGGAGACTGTTTTGCGGAATTTGGAGATGATGAAGGGGTAGATAGGGTATACCCCACACACAACACATAGAAAATGAGGCGATGGGATTGAAACGCACATACGCAGCCCTGGGTGTGATCGTATTGCTGGGTTTTTGCCTCTCTCTGATCGGCGGGGTCTGGGCCGGGTTGCCCGGGGAAAGTCCCCCGCCCGCGCTCGAAAGCGTCCTGCCGTCCGAAAGCCCCGCGCCGTCGCCGTCACCCTCTCCAACGCCGATGCCGACATCCGAGCCGACGGCCACACCCACGCCTACACCGACCCCGCTGACGCTGGACTTCACACCGGTCGTGCCGATCGAAACCGAGCCGCTCAACCGGGACTTGCGCGCCATTCTCGCGCAGGACAGCCGGGACGAGGTGTTTTCGATGCTCGGGCTGCCCGAGAGCTACTGCGCCCGCTATTTTATCTTTGACGGCGGCCTGTCGGTGCGCTTCGCCGAGAACGGCGCGGGCGCCGCCGCCTGGGACACCTTTACCGGCGCGCCGCTGGCTGTTTTGCTCGACCATGACTATGACGGGGATATCCTGCCCGGACTGACCGTTTCCTCCTCGCGGGAGAAGATCGAGGCCAAGCTGGGCGCGCCGCCGTTTGACAGCGACGAGCCTCAGGTGTTTGGGTACAAGCTGGGCAGTGTCTACCTGTTTTTCTCGGGCGAGGGGAAGACGCGGCAGGCGTCGGTTGTGCGCCGCACGGCGTTTGCATGGTATATGCTTCACGAGCTCATCCCCCTTCTGGATCTGGGCTGTCCGACCCCCGATACTGCGGAACTCAATCTCCTGATGGCCCGGTGGTTGTCCATCTGCCCGCCACCCGACGTCTGGTATGGAGCCAATGAGACCTCGCCCAAATGGCGGCAGAGTCGAGCCAGCTACCTCTTCGCCGGAGCCGGCCTTAGCGTCCATTATTTTGAACAGATTGACGGGCTTGACTGGGAAGAAACCCCCATTCTCACGGTTTACGGAAACTACGCGGAGACGTGGGACGCCACCAATCCCGGACGGGATGCGGCGCGGTTTGAACCCAGCGACGATCCGGATTCTCAGCCCTATATGGACACGCAATCGCCCTTCGTTGAATGGCGATTGGATGAGGACTTGGCCTTTGAGGAAGAGAAGGAGCGTCTGCTGGGGCTTCGGGCGCAGGAGAAGATCGCGCGCGAAGAGGGCGTGATCTCCCCCGACGGCAAGACATTGGTATGTAGTGTGGCTGAGCAGGGCAAAACCTTGGCTGTCGTCCATCTCGAGTATTTGGACGGACGGCACCCGCCGCTGGACGTGGAGACAGAACCCGCGATCGATACCTTCTGCTGGATGGATAACCGGTATTTTGTTTTCAATGCGTACCGGGATTTCAAAGAGTTCATGGATACGCGCGCGGTCGGTCCCTTTGTGCGTACGATTAGCATGAGTCTCGAATCGGGAAGCGAAAGCTTTTCCTATCGCTGCTGCCCGGTGCTTTGCGCCGATCCGACCAATAAAACCATAACGATCACAAAGAACGCGGCGCAGCCTGATTTCCCCGATACCACTTTCGCCTACGACTTTGACGGCATGGGGATCCCCCGGATTCTTGTCAAGGATCCGGCCACATTCTCCATATACGATGACGGCTATACGCCCCGGTACCAGTTCTACCTTGCGCCGGGCGGGCGGCTGCGGTTAATCGACTTCCACACCGGACGACAATACGAGACCGATGACGTGTTGTCCGCCAGTACCTCGTGGTACAGCCTGGATGTGGATTCTTACGAGAGCACGGAGACGTACATCATTCTCAGACTCAGTCACACGACGATAGCGGGCATGCGACCGGACTACAAAGAAGGCAGTCTTTACGGAATCACAGACCCCACTAACATTTTCTACACCATTCATCCGTCCGACGGCCTGCCCGTCATCACCCGCGACGGCCAGCGTCTGACGCTGACGCTCGTGTCCTGATATCCCGTCGTAGGGGTCGATGCCCACATCGACCCGCACATCCTCCGCGTCTCCCCCAAACAACATAAAACAACCTCCCGATGGTCATACTAGACACATCAAAAGGGAGGTTGTTTTTATGCGTGTTTCAGACTTAATGAACGCTCAGGTGGTCAGCATCACGCCCGACGCGTCGGCGCTGACGGCCGCGAGGCTACTCGAACGGCACAACATCGGTTCGCTGCCGGTCTGCAATCAGGACGGCAAGATTTCCGGCATTGTCACCGACCGCGACATTGTGCTGCGCTGTGTGGCGTCGGAGACCGACCCCAATTCGACGCAAGTGCGCGAGATCATGAGCCGCAACGTCATTACGGTCGGCCCCGACGAGGATGTGCGTGAGGCCACCCGGCTGATGGGCACCGGGCAGATTCGCCGTCTGCCTGTGGTGACCGACGGGCACATCGTCGGCATGGTGTCGCTGGGCGACATGGCCAAAAGCCACACCTTCGACATGGAGGCGTCGCACGCCCTGTCGGAGATTTCGGACAACGTGCAGCGGGTGTAATAACGAAGAGACTCGTCGACGCGCAAATGAAATAAGGCCACGCCGCACCCGGAAAACAGGTCAAGTCGTCTCACGCAAGACTTGGCGGCATTTCCGGCAGGCGTTAGACTTATTTCATTGCCCGCGCGGCGCGCACGAGGCTTGACACAGAAGAGCCGAGGGCGATGTTACTTTCTCATCGCAAGGAGAAAGTAACATACTTCCGTTCCCCGCAGGGTGCGACACAAACACAAAAAAACCCCGCTCGTTCACAACCGAACAGGCGGGGCTTTCTTCATTCATTTCTCCAGCGAGGTCTTATACAAATGTTCCGTATCCCGATGCGCGAACAGCGTTACCTCCTGTGTGCTGAGGTTGTACACCACCGACCACTGCAGCCGATCCTCGCCGCCGTTGTACACACCCACCTCGGCCAGCAGATCGACCGCCTGCGCTTCGGTCAGCACGCCGCTGCGCGCCGTTAAAACCTCTTCCACGCGGTCATAGCGCTCAAATTCAGAAAACCCCTCGCCGAGGTTCAGCCCGTCGACCGCCACAAAGTTGGAGGCGATCTGCCAGGGCGTCGACACGGTCACCGTACGCATCCGCCCTTCCCAGAACTCGACCAGCACCGAACGTCCGGTCGCGTCGGCAATCAGATAATGACAGCGGATGTCCTCGGAAAAGTAGATGTTGTATTTATCGAGCAGCGCCACCGCGTCATCGGCCGACATGGCGTGATCCAGCACCAGCCGGATGGCGGTCGTGGTGTTCAGGGTGATCTTATCGGGATCACTCCCTCCGTCGGCCTCGGGCACGGCCAACAGCGCGATGGCCACGCCGTTCTCGTTCATGCCGTCAAAGGGCAGATAGGGACTGCCCAGCGCCGCAAAGCTCTTGACGCTCAACCCGTTCGGCAGCTTCTCCCGTGCATAGCCCAGAAACGACAGGTTGACGGTGGACACCGAGCGATAGCCGTTTTCGGGCGCGGTGAACAGCTGCAGAGACGGCGCGTAGGCGAAATCGAAGTTGCGCGCGAAGAGCACCTCGCCCTTTTCGTTCCGCGTGACAAACGCCGTGCAGCCGCCGCCGGTGATGTTCAGATCGATGGGCAATCCCTTGAGCAGACGCCGGGAGACAAAGCTTTCCATGGCGAGGTCGTTGTCCGCCCCGGTCAGCAGAAAATCATCAAAGCCATAATCCCCATGATAGGTCATGCGGAACATGCCGTAGTCGTCGAGCTTTGTAAGCGTCGTCAGACTGCGCCCTTCATCCCAGAAAAGCGTGACGGCAAACACAAGCAGCAGCAGAAGAAGACACCCGATCAGAAGGAGAATCCGCTTGGCGACACCCCAGACGCGCCGTCTGACCGTTGCCTCGTCCGCCCCGCCGCTCATTCGGACTGCTCCGACGCCGACAGCCGCGCGGCCTCGTCGGCCGTAATCAGCGCGTCGACGATCTCGTCGATATCCCCGGCCATGATGGCGTCGATTTTATACAGCGTCAGTCCGATGCGGTGGTCGGTGACGCGTCCCTGCGGGAAATTGTAGGTGCGGATCCGCTCCGAACGGTCGCCGGTGCCCACCTGACTTTTGCGGTTGCTGGCGATTTCGGCGTCCTGTTTGGCGCGCTCCTGTTCCAGCAGCCGGGACCGCAGAATCTTCATCGCGCGATCCTTATTTTTGTGTTGACTGCGCTCGTCTTGGCACTCGACCACCAGTCCGGACGGCACATGTGTGATGCGGATGGCGCTCTCGGTCTTGTTGACATGCTGGCCGCCCGCGCCGCCCGAACGGAACGTGTCGATTTGCAGGTCGGCCGGGTTGATGTCGACCTCGACGTCCTCGGCCTCGGCCAGTACCGCCACGGTGACCGTCGAGGTATGGATGCGCCCGGACGCCTCGGTGTCGGGCACACGCTGCACGCGGTGCACTCCACTCTCGAATTTCAGGCGCGAATAGGCGCCGAAGCCCTCGATGGAGACGCTGACCTCCTTGACGCCGCCCAGCTCGGTGTCGTTTAGATTGAGAACGTCGAGTTTGAAGCGCCGTTTTTCGGCATACATCGTGTACATGCGCAGCAGGGACGCGGCGAACAGCGCGGCTTCCTCGCCGCCCGCACCGCCGCGGATCTCCAGAATGACGTTTTTGTCGTCGAACGGGTCACGGGGCAGCAGCAAAATGCGCAGCTTGCCCAGCAGTTCCTCCTGTTGTTCTTTGGCCTGCTCCCATTCCTCCTGGCACAGCGCGCGAAACTCAGGGTCGAGCGGTCCTTCCAGCATATCACGCGTCTCGTTGACCGTGTTCTCACAATCACGGTACGCCCGATAGGCCTCGACCACCGGCTCGATTTCCTTTTGTTCTTTCAGAAGCTTGGTCATTTGCGCCGGGTCGCCGTAGACGACCGGATCGCTCAGCCGGTCGGTGATCGATTGATAGCGTGTTTCAATATCGCCCAATTTGGAAAGCAATGGTGACTCCTCCGATACGTGTTGTCATATTTTAAAAGGAATATACATTATGTCAAGGGAACAATCCCCCTACACATCCTCCAACAGCGCGGCGGCCTCGGATTCCTCCAGCCGTTCGACCGACCGCAGACGCCGCTCGATGGCTCTTGTGCGCACGCCGACCAGTTGATCCAGGTCGGTGCCGGCCTGTTCGATACGCTTTTGCGCCTGTGTAAGCAAGGCCTGGAACTTGGAAAATTCGGTTTTCACCGCGCCCAGCACCTGCCAAACCTCGCTGGAGCGCTGCTGCAATGCCAGCGTGCGAAATCCCATTTGCAGGCTGGACAACTGCGCCGCCATCGTGGTCGGCCCGGCCAGGATCACGTGGTGGTTTTGCCACAGCGTCTCAATCATACCGCGCCGTACCGCTTCAGCGTACAACCCTTCGGTCGGCAGAAACAGGATGCCGAAATCGGTGGTGTGCGGCGGGGCGATGTACTTTTCACGCACGGTCTTGGCCATCTGCTTGAGCGTCGAGGTGAGCAGATCGCCCGCCTTCCGAACCTCCTCGGGGTTGTCCGATTCATAGGCTGCCATCAGGTGCTCGTAGGTGTCGGCCGGAAATTTAGAATCGATGGACAGATAGAGGGGCTGGCCGTCGTCCGACGGCATTTTCACGGCAAACTCAACCCGGACGGCCGAACCCGGCACGACAAACACATCGCGCTCATACTGCTCGGGCGACAGGATTTGCTCCAAAATGGCGCCCAGCTGCACCTCTCCCAGGGTACCGCGCGTCTTGACGTTGGACAGCACCCGCTTGAGGTCGCCCACGCCTACGGCCAGATTTTGCATCTCACCCAGGCCTTTATACACCTGCTCCAGCCGTTCGCTGACCTGCTTGAACGACTGCCCGATGCGTTCCTCCAGCGTTTTCTGGAGCTTTTCGTCCACGGTGGCGCGCATCTTCTCCAAACTGGCGTTGTTGTCCTGCTGCAAGGCCAGCAGCCTGGCCTCCTGTGTAACCCGCATCTGCTCCAGCTTTTCCTCAACCTGTCGGCGCATGGCCTCGAGCCGCTGCTCCGATTGCTGCTGACCGCCGTGAAGCCTTGTGTCGAGCTGGGAAAGCGACTCCATTGTCATTTTGCGCAGCTGTTCGAAATGGGTCGCCATTTGCAGGCGCAATTCCTCCAGACGCGTATCCTGCCGTTGGGAAAATGTCCTCTGCCCGTCGGACAGCAAATCGCCGACCGAACGAGTGGTCTGGGTGACGTTGGACAGGATTTCCTGCCGGGTTTGACGCAGTTCCTCGGCCACCAGCGCGCGCTGGACATCCAACGCCTGCTGTAGCGCCTGTTCATTGTCCTGCCGCAGCGACCGCATCTCACGGCGCATACCGAGGACACAAAATATCAAACCCCCGCCCGCGAGGACGACAAGCGCGCTCGCGATCAACCATCCGTATTCATTCATAACGCGAAAGCCTCCTCTGTTCATAAGCGGTGGATAAGGGCGCTTCCGGACGCGGCGATCCGAAAAGCATCTGTTCTCCGGCGAGCCGGAACGATATCAGTATACACGCCGACAGGAAAATCAGCAAGAAAAAAGCCCTGGCCGGGGTGATTCGTGACAGCGTAAAAAGGAAGCGCCGCCCACCTTGACAGCCTTGTCAACGGCGGGTATAATAGCAGTGAGGGCAGACCGAAAACCGGTTGCGCTCAAGGTTTTAGGTTTCTAAAAAAGTAACCGCCATCCTTGACCGAGGGGCGGTTACTTTCGTTTGTCTATGGTGTCGATGAGTTTGAGCACAAGTGCCGCCAAAGCGACGGCAAAAGCCAAAGCCTCATAAACCGACAAAAGCATCACCTCCTT
>JAVBPF010000065.1:0-4108 GCA_031549735.1 Oscillospiraceae bacterium | reverse complement strand
AACAGTTTAAAGCCTGGTACAAAACCAAACAGGGCTTCTCTTCGTTTAGGGCGGCCAATAACCTTATTTCGATGTTTGTCTTCTTTTTTAACTTCGTTCGCCCTCATTCGGCCTTGGATGGGCTCTCACCGGCACAGGTCGACGGGCTCAAGCTCAGCAAATCTCAAAAACGGGAGTTTCCGCTCGTCGCGTGAAAGAAACCTTCGGCTGATGGCGCTAATCTTTCATCTTTACTTTACACTGCCAAAAAAGCTAATGTATTCGGCAGAAAACCCGATAATGTATTTGTAGCTGTGTCCAGACTTCGTTCGCCAAGACGGGCGAACAACGGACGCCTGTCTGACCCTCTGATTTTACCTCATACGAGGCCTGCTGTAAAGCGGAAGCGCACGCCGGCGCCACAAAAACGCGCCGGCAGACGAAAACGTCCGACGGCGCGCGAAAAGCGAAATGAATCAGGAGCAAAACTTGTGGTTGCCGATGGTTTTGAGAACCGGCCGGCTGCGAATCCATTGGTTTGTGGCCGTATTGGGATTGTAGTAGTAGATGGCCCCGCCCGTCGGATCCACGCCGTTCATAGCGTCCCTGGCCGCGTTGTGGGCCGAGTCGGCCACCGGCTTGTCAAACTGTCCGTCGTTGAGGCAGGAAAACGCACCCGGCTGGTAGATAACACCCGAAAGCGTGTTGGGAAAAGACGGATGCTTGATGCGGTTGAGGATGACGGCGCCAACCGCCACCTGGCCGCTGTATGGCTCCCCCCGAGCCTCGGCCGATATGACCCTCGCCAATAGATCGATATCGTTGTTCCTGTTGGCGCTCTGAGCATTGGTCACACCGGTAGGCAATCCGATTTTCTCCAAGGTTCGGATGCCGCAGATCCCGTCGGCCACAAGACCGTTTTTGCTCTGAAAAAACTTGACCGCCGCCGCCGTTTTGGGCCCATAGACGCCGTCCACCGCGCCGGAATAGTATCCCCAGCTCTTGAGCCGGGTCTGGATTTGCCGGACAGCGTCCCCGGTTGATCCCTGTTTGTAGGTAACCGCCCCGGCCGTGAAGCCGCCGGTGACCAGCAGGATAAGAAACAAATTGAGTACAAACAATAAGGCAACCGCCACCGCCAGTCTCTGACGTTTGGTCAAAGACACCGGGACAATGGATGGTTTCTCAGGCACGGCCATTCCTCCCAAACCCTTTTTATATTGGCAAGGGATAGTTTGCGGCAATCACGCCCAATTATGCGTCCCCACTGCAAAACAACCTCCGACGCGCTGGTTTGATGTTTTTACCACCTCGCGCATTCGCCGGCTTGCCGGTTTTGACGCCCCCCTTTTCAGGGAGGACATACATGGGAGGGTTCACGCTATGAGCAAAGCACCTAAGTCCAAGAAACTTCGTCCGACGGAAATCTCGCTCTTCTGCTCTCAGGTATCCCTGTTTTTGCACGCCGGCCTGTCGCTGGTGGAAGGACTGACACTTTTGTTGGACGATGTGTCCAACCCGGCCTTTTCAGAGGTCATCAAGCGAGTGTCGGCGGCCGTGGAGCAACGCCAGCCCTTTGCCGAAGCCATGATGAACACGCGCGCTTTTCCGGCGCATCTCATCAAGATGGTGAACATCGGCGAACTGTCGGGCAATCTGGACGAAGTGATGGCTTCCATGAGCGATTACTATGAGCGTGAGGGCCAGCTCAAAGCGCGTATTCGCAACTCGGTGACCTATCCGGTCATTCTGATCGTGATGATGTGCGCCGTGGTGCTACTGCTCATTGTTCGGGTGCTGCCGATGTTCGATAATCTGTTGCACTCCATCGGCCAGGATATGCCCGCCGTGGCGCGCGGCCTGATGTCGTTCGGCGGATTCCTGGGCGACTTCTGGTGGATCATCCTGGGCGTCGTTGTGCTACTGTTCCTGATCTATCATCTGATGAAGGTCACGGTGGGCGGCCGCGCCGCGCTTGACCGTTTCAAGGCCGGCTTCTTTATGACGCGCAAGACCTATCAGAAGATGGCCGCCGAACGGTTCGCCGCCGCGATGGCTTTTCTGCTGCGAAGCGGCGTTGATCTCGACACCGCGCTGCAGCTGTCACAGGATATTCTGGGCAACGCCTATATGGCCAAAAAAATTGAAATCTGCCGCAAACATGTAGCCGAGGGAGAGTCCCTGTCCGACGCCCTCTATCAGGCGAAAATTTTCCCCCGTCTGTTCACCCGTATGCTGGGCATCGGCTTTAAGACCGGCAATTTGGATGAGATGATGCTCAAGCTGGCCGATATGTATGAGCAGGAAGTGGACAACGCCCTGCACCGCATCACAGGCGCCATTGAGCCCACCTTTGTGGCGCTGCTGTCCATTGTGGTCGGCATCATTCTGGTCTCGGTCATGTTGCCGCTGATTCAGTTCATGTCGCAGATTGGATAGACATCGAAGAGCCTCGTCGACGCGCAGATGAAATAAGGCCGCGCCGCACCCGGAAAACAGGGCAAGTCGTCTCACGCAAAAAACGAAGAGCCGAGACTGGACATAGGGATAATAAGAAATTGCAGGGGCGGCTAAACCAAGAAAACGGCTCTGACGCAACCGATTTCTGTTTAGACACACCGGAGATGGCTTATTTGCCCGGCCATGACCGGCGCTCGAGGCTTGACAGGACCGAAGAGCCGAGCAGGTCGGCAGGGAACACAGTGAACGCAGCGAGCAAGGAAACCAGCAGCCAACGCCCAAGCCGCGTTTCCGCGCACGCGGAGTGAGCAGTGTGACCGCCCGCCGACCGTCACGAGGCTTGACATCGAAGAGCCTCGTCGACGCGCAGGGAGTACAGTGAGCGCAGTGGGCGGCTAAACCAAGACAGCGCCGTAGCGCTGACTGTTTAGACCCACACGGAGCAAGCAGTACGACGGCCCGCGCGGCGCGCTCGAGGCTTGACACAGAAGAGCCTCGTCGACGTGCAGATGAAATAAGGCCGCGCCGCACCCGGAAAACAGGGCACGACGTTCCCGGACAAGAAAAGTATCCCCGCAGGGGAAATCAATCAGCAAAATCCTCTTCAAGGAGGTTCCATTATGTCCCGATTTGGCGCGCATGAATACGCCACCTGGCTGAGCTTCGTCGTCATTGCCGGTATCATCGTGCTCTTTTTGACCGTACTCGGCAATATCTCCGGCACCACGCCCGACGACCACGCCGGACAAATGCAGGATGCCATTGAGCGTGCTGTGGTGCAATGCTATGCTCTCGAGGGCGCCTATCCGCCCGATATAAAATATCTTGAGAATTACGGGATAGCCATCGACGAAACCGAACTCTTTGTCGACTATCAGCCTCAGGGCTCCAACCTCAGACCTGCCATTTTCGTCGCGCCGATTAGCGGTTCGTCCGTCGACTCCGACGAAGACAGCGATTCCGAAATACTTCTCGATGATCTTCTGCCTTGAGTAACTGAATTGGAATCGGTCACTCATAGAAAGGGAGGCGATGGGCTTGACCAGTCGCACATTCTCCAGTTTTCTGGAAATCCTGTTCATCACGGCGCTGGTTCTGCTGTTCGGCTTGACCACCTATACATTGGTGGCAGTCGGCGGCGACAGCTACGGCCGTATTTTGAGTAAGCGCGACAACAACAGCGATGCCCGCGTGGCGCTGTCCTATATGACCACACGTATCCGCCAGACCGATCGGACAACCGCGGTCTCGATTGATGAGGTCAACGGCACACAGATACTCACGTTGTCCTATCCTTCAGAAGACGAAACCTATGAGAATCGTGTCTATTGTCTGGATGGGATGCTCTATGAAGCGCTTGTACCGGCCGAGGATCCTTTTGATCCCGCCTCCGGCGAGGAGATCGTCGCCTTGGACGCGATGCAGCTCGACTATGTCACCGATCGCAACGGCGCCGTCACGGCGATCCGATTGGCGGTTTGGCCGGCCGCCGGCCGGGGTGACGAAAAAGCAGGCGTACCCGTCGAGACGGTATTGTCGTTATCTCCAGCCTAGGTAAACGATGAATAAATCGACGCAGCAGCACAGCGCGAATTTTTGCGCACCGGGAAGGCGCAAAAAGGCCGGTGTGACGTTGTGGCGTATTGGTTCAGCGGTTACCTTATAACCC
>JAVBPF010000022.1:0-7004 GCA_031549735.1 Oscillospiraceae bacterium | reverse complement strand
CGGTTCGATGTGCAGATAGATGATGGGTATATCCTTTAACAATTCCGCATGCGCCGCTTTGAAACTCGTGGCGCCGGGCAAGCCCAGCGCGTGGATGCCGTTAAGCCAAAGAGACTGGCAGTCGCTTTCGCCCTCGACCAGCATGACATAGCCGGCCGCCTTGATTTCAGCGAGCCGCCACAGACCGTAGAGCGTGGACTCCGAGCCCTTGCGCCATTTAAACCGCACGTCCGCACCGGGCGGCATTCGCATCCGGCGCGCGACGACTTGCCCTGTTTCATCTCTGTATGGAATCTCTATGTAACCGTTTTTGAAACCCTCGCGCACGCCCAGCTCCGCGAGGAATGATTCGGGCAGACGCTTTTCAAGGGCGTACTCCTTGACCGTATAGGTAAGCTTTTTTTTCGCTTGCTTTTCAAGACCGGCCAGATCGCAGAGCTGCTTGACCGAAACGGCCGAGATGTGCTGCGTTTTCATCAATACGATCAACGCGTCCCTGAGCAGGGCTTTGGTATATCTCACCCGGCGATCCGGTTTCCCTTTTTCCATCTCGGTTTCCCTCCGTTTGTGAATTTTTTGTTACTATCCAACAGAAAACAACCTGTGTGTTGCGCTTCGGACATTTTTGGGGGCATTGACGGTTGCAATCCAACACTATGTTGATTATAGTACAGTGTAGAGAGAAATACAACGGCGTGTTGCCGAAAATAGGAGCGGTTTATGGAACATATTGCGGAATGGATTGTCCGGCACCGGAAGGCGGTCATTGTCGGGTTTCTCATCGTCGCTGTGGTGAGCGTGTTTTTGTTGTTCTTTGTCAAGGTCAACTACAATATCACCGACTATCTTCCCCCCGACGCACAGTCAACGAAGGCCTTGAGCCTGATGACCGAAGAATTTGGCGAGGCCATGCCCAACACCAACGTGATGGTGTGCGACCTGTCGGTGATGGAGGCGGTGTCGTACAAGCAGGCGTTGGCCGAGCTGCCCGGCGTGTCGCAGGTGGTCTGGCTGGACGACGTGGTGGACGTCAAGCAGCCATTGGAGATGGCCGACCCGGATACGGTCGAAGGGTTCTACAAAGACGGCACCGCCCTTTTCCAGGTCACCATTGAGAAGGGATTGGAAAAGGAGGCCACTGCGGCCATTCAGGAGCTGATCGGCGAAGACAATGCCGTGGCCGGTGAGGCGCCCGATATGGCGGTCGCGCAGACCGCCACCTCCAGCGAGGCCATGGGCGCCATGGCGCTGCTGATTCCCATCGTCCTGCTGCTGCTCATCCTGTCCACCTCCTCGTGGTTTGAGCCGGTGTTGTTTCTGGTCAACATTGGCGTGGCCATTCTCCTTCATATGGGCACCAACCTGTTTTTGGGCGAGATCTCGTTCATGTCCTTCTCGGTCGGCCCCATTTTGCAGATGGCCTGTTCGCTCGACTACGGTATTTTCCTGATGCACAGCTTCGGCGTCCACCGGGAACAGTGTGGTGACGACAAGCTGGCCATGAAGCTGGCCATCAAGCAGTCGATGTCGACCGTGGCGGCCAGCTCGGTCACAACCCTGTTCGGCTTTTTGGCGCTTACGTTCATGAACTTCCAAATCGGCGCCGACCTCGGCATCACGCTGGCCAAGGGCATTGTCATCAGTTTTCTTACTGCGGTGGTTTTCCTGCCGGCCGTTACGCTGGGCACCTACAAGCTTGTGGAAAAAACAAGACACCGTCCGTTTATGCCAAGCTTCAAGAATGTGCACAAGGGTTTGTCAAAAGTTTCGATTCCGATTACGATTTTGGTTGTCCTGCTCGTCATCCCAACCTTTTTGGGACAGAGCCGCACCGGATTTGTCTACGGCAGCGAGAACATCAGTCCGTCCGGTCGGGTAGCCCGGGACAGCGCGGCCATTGATGAGGCGTTCGGCAACACGACCGTGGTGGCCATTCTGGCGCCCCGAGGAGATGTCGCCCGTGAGGCGGCGCTGTGCTCAGAATTGACCGAGCTTGAGCATGTGACCGGCGTAATGGCCTACGCCAACACCGTGGGGACCGCCATACCGCCCGGATACCTTGACGACAGCATCACCTCACAGTTCTATTCGGAACACTACGCCCGGATCATCGCCTACACCAACACCGCTTCCGAGGGCGACGTCGCATTTCAGACGGTGGAGAACATTCAGGAGGTCGCGCGCTCCTATTACGGAGAAGACGCCTATTCGCTCGGGCGGAGCGCCACCCTGTATGACATGAAGAATCTGATTCAGACCGACAATGTGGTGGTCAATCTGATTGCCATTGTGTCCATCTTCCTGGTTCTGCTGGTGACCTTCCGCTCGCTGACCCTGCCCTTTATTCTATTGATTACCATTGAGGCGGGCATCTGGATCAATCTGGCCATCCCGTACTTTATGGGCGACAGCATCAACTTCATCGGCTATCTGGTGCTCTCGACGGTACAGCTTGGCGCTACGGTGGACTATGCCATCCTGCTGACCTCGCACTATCGAAGAAACCGACAGGTCATGCCGAAAAACGAGGCCATTCACAAGTCACTGGACGATTCGTTCCGTTCGATTCTGGTTTCGGGGATCATCCTCTCGTCGGCCGGATTCATTCTGTCGGCGACCTCCTCCAATCCCAGCGTGGCCGACATCGGAACGCTGTTGGGTCGGGGCGCATTGCTTTCGATGACGATGGTGGTCTGCTTCCTGCCCGCCATGCTCAAGCTATTCGACCGGGCCATCGATAAGACGACATACAGATCTAGGTTTTTCAAAACACACCGTGTTGGAGACGGAGACAGGAGGGATCCCTCATGAAAAAGAAGATGCTTCATTCCCTGTTGGGGATTGTTGTGGCGGGGTTGCTGCTGCTGTCGCCGGTCAGTTCTCTGACGCTCGCGCCCGACTTCGCGTCCTGTGAGCTTGCCGACGCTCAGGCGCGGACACTTACCGCCGCGTCGACGGACGCCGCTGTGGTCGGCGGCAAAAGCGAGGTGGTCTATGCCACGCTGACCGCCACGGGACAGGTGGACGCCGTGTACACGGTCAACCACTTTGAGATCGAGAGCGCCGGTTCTCTGACCGACTACGGTCGCTATGACTCGGTACACAACCTGTCCACAACCGACGCGCTTCAGCAGAGCGGCGGCGTGGTCACGGCACAGGTCGAAACCGGAGACTTCTACTACCAGGGCAATCTGAGCAACGCGCAGCTGCCGTGGATGTTCGACGTTCGTTATACACTGGACGGAGTGCCTATAGAGCCGCAGGATTTGGCGGGCCGTTCAGGCGGGCTGGGTATCCAAATCGTGACCGCACAGAACACACAGGCGACACCGGGCTTTTATGAAAACTACATGCTTCAGATTTCGCTGACGCTGAATGCCGAGACTTGTTCCGGGCTGTCGGCGCCGGGGGCGACCATTGCCGAGGCCGGGAAAAATCGAATGGTGAACTTCACCGTGTTGCCCGGCAAGGACGCAGATCTGACACTGTCGGCCACGGTACGCGACTTTGAGATGAGCGGGTTCGACGTTTCGGCCATCCCATTTTCCATGTCCTTCGAGCTGCCCGACACCGACAACATGACCGGGGAGTTTACTCAGCTTTCCGACGCCATTGCCAGTCTGAACGACGGCGTTTCCAAGCTCCATGACGGTGTTGGGGAGCTGAACGACGGCTCGAAGAAGCTGGCCAAGGGCTCTGGTGAGATCCAGAAGGGTCTGACGACGCTGAAGACCAGCGCCGGGCAGTTGACCGGCGCCTCGGCGCAGATAAAAAACGCGCTCGGTCAAATCCCCGGCATGCTGGACGGCGGCGATTCCCTTGATTTAAGTCAGCTTTCTCAGCTTGCGCAGCTCCCGCAGGGCCTTGAACAGTTGGCGACCGGCCTGAGGCAGGTGTCGGGTGGACTGACGCAACTGGGCGCCGGGTTTGGCCCGGCCTATCAGGCGCTGGATGCAGCCGTCGCCCAAATCCCGGAGACCATGCTCACAGAGCAGCAGTTGGGCGTTTTGTACACCCAGGTGGATCCCGGCCAATTCGGCGTGCTGGACACGCTCGTGAACTCCTACACGGCGGCGCAAACGGTCAGAGGCACCTATCTGCAGGTGAAGGCCGCGTTTGACGCGGTGGGAACGACGCTTGCCACGCTCAGCGGCACCATCGATACCATGGCTCAGGAGCTGGACGGGGTCGCCTCGGGCTTGACCGGAGCCATGAATCAGATGAGCGGACTGGATCAGCTGTCGCAGCTGGCCGCCGGGCTGCAGACGCTTTCAGACAATTACGACACGTTCCATCAGGGGCTGTTGTCCTACACCGGCGGCGTGTCGCAGCTGGCCGGACAATACGGCGCGTTTAACAGCGGCGTGTCCGAGCTTTCCGGCGGTGTTGGGGCGCTCCTCGACGGAACCGGTGAACTGGCCGACGGCACCGCGCAGTTGAGCGACGAGACGGCCGATTTGCCCGACCGTGTGCAGCAGGAAATCGACGCGATGCTCGACGAAACCCTCGGCGGCGACTATCAGCCGGTTTCCTTCCTGTCCGACCAAAACACCGAGATCGATTTGGTGCAGTTCGTGTTCAAGTGCGGCGGCGTACAGAAACCCAAGGCCGTGACGACCGTGGTGGCGGAGACCAAAACGGAAAAAAACTTCTGGGATCGGCTGACCGCTCTGTTTTCGGCGTAATCGAAAAAAATGCCATTTGCCGCATTTGTCTTGACAAAACCCCGTGGTTCGTGCTATCGTATAAAAAATAAGCACCATGGTGACTCGGCCCTTGCGGAAAGGTCGTCAGAGAGTCCGCGCCGTTGGCTGAAAGCGCGGATCGAGCGAGTAGTGGGTTCGGGAACGCTCTGTGGGAATCCAACTGAATATCGGCAAAGTGGACGCGTTTTGTCGCGTCAAACCGGGTGGTACCGCGGGCCATGTCTTTTTTGACATTCCTCGTCCCGAAAAGCAATCTTTGATTGCTTTTCGGGACTTTCTTGTTTGCCGCGAGCCAACCGATTGCTTTAACGCTCTGATATTCTGTTTTTCGGGAGGTATTCTGTTTTGAAAAGAACCATGTACTGCGGACTGGTGCGCGAGTCACATGTCGGCAGCCGGATGACGGCGGCCGGTTGGGTACTCAACAAGCGCGATATGGGCGGCGTCATCTTTATCGACCTGCGTGACCGCGAGGGGGTGCTGCAGGTGGTGTTCAACGCGCAGAACCTCTCGCCGGAAGAGTTTGCGCTGGCCGAAGGATTGCGCAGCCAATCGGTCGTCTATGCCGAGGGGCTTGTCCGACTGCGTGACGAGGAGACCGTCAATCCCAAGATCATCACGGGCACGGTGGAGCTGATGGCCGACCGGCTGACGCTGGTGTCCTCGGCCGAGAGCCTGCCGTTTTCGCTGGACGACGACGTCGGGATCCGCGAGGATCTCCGGTTGAAATACCGGTTTCTTGACCTGCGCCGTCCCACGATGATACAGAATTTGAAGATCCGCCATCAGGTGCAGAAGGCGGCCGAGGATTTTTTGGATGCCGAGGGTTTTTTGAGCGTCGAGACGCCGATGCTTACCAAGTCCACACCCGAGGGCGCGCGCGACTATCTGGTGCCCAGCCGGGTGAAGCCGGGCTCATTCTATGCGCTGCCGCAGTCGCCGCAGATCTTCAAGCAGCTTCTGATGGTGGGCGGTATCGACAAATATTATCAGGTGGCGCGGTGCTTCCGGGACGAAGACCTTCGCGCCGACCGCCAGCCCGAGTTCACGCAGGTCGACCTGGAAATGTCATTTGTCGATCAGGAGGACGTGCTGACCCTGCTGGAGGGCCTGTTCAAATCGGTCTTTGAGCGTATCAAGAGTCGACCCGTCGCCGAAGCGTTCCCGCGGCTTACCTGGACCGAGTGCATGGATCTCTACGGCACCGACAAGCCGGATCTGCGGTTCGGCTTGCCCATCGTCGACATCACCGACATCGCCCGAACCTGCAGCTTTTCGGTGTTCCGCGGCGCGGTGGAGGCCGGTGGTGTGGTGCGCGCCATCAATGTCAAGGGCGTGGGTGAAACCTTCACCCGTACGATCATCGAGACGCTGACCGACAAGGCGCTGGGCTACGGCGCCAAGGGTATGGCGTGGATCGCACTGCGGCCGGACGGAGAGGTGTACTCGCTGCTCAACAAGTTTTTTAGCTCCGAGGACATCCAGGCCATTTTGAAGGCCATGGGGGCCGAGCCGGGCGACTTCATCCTGTTCTGCGCCGACAAGCTGGCCACGGTGCGGCGCGTGCTGGGCAATCTGCGTTTGGATGTGGCCGGACTGCTGAATCTGCGCAACGCCGATGAGTACCGGTTCCTGTTTGTCACCGACTTCCCGCAGTTTGAGTGGTCGGAGGAGGAGAAGCGCTTCATGGCGACGCATCATCCCTTCACCATGCCCTACGAAGAGGACGTGGCCTATCTGCTCAGTGACCCGGGTCGTGTGCGCGCGCAAGCGTATGACGTGGTGCTCAATGGCGTCGAGCTGGGCAGCGGCAGCGTCAGAATCCATCGACCCGACGTGCAGACGGTCATGTTTGAGGCGCTCGGGTTCAACGAGGAGCAGATCGCCAACCGGTTTGGGTTTATGGTCAATGCTTTCCGTTACGGCACGCCGCCCCATGCCGGCTTCGCGTTTGGTTTGGATCGGTTCGTCATGCTGCTGGTCGGCGCGCCGTCGCTGCGCGAGGTCATTGCTTTCCCGAAGACCAAAGACGCGTCCTGTCTGCTGACCGGCGCTCCCGATTTCGTCGACGCCGAGCAGCTGGAGGCGCTCCATCTGGGAGAGGCGGCTGCGGGCGAACGCCCCGGCGCGGCCACTCCACAGGGTAAGCGGAAAGCTGTCGTTGATGTTGACAAGGTGGGGGTCATGGCGCGGCTGTCCTTTGCGGGCGAAGAGAAAGCGCGTGTGAAGGAAGAACTGGACGACCTCATCGCCTTCGCCGACACGTTGGCCGCCGTCAACCTTGACGGGGTGGCACCG
>JAVBPF010000054.1:0-7484 GCA_031549735.1 Oscillospiraceae bacterium | reverse complement strand
GGGTTGCGACCCTTTGGATTCCCGGGGGGTTGGGACGGGGGTGCGTCCTGCGGGGGACGGGTTTTTTGCTGGGGACGTGGGTTGGATTACGAAGGGTTGCCGCTTCGGCGGCGGGGGGACGGAGACGGGGGAGAGGGGCTCTTATAGAGGTGCACTTGTGCGCCCACTTGCGCCCGCTGTTTTTTCGGTGGTGGATAGTGGCAAGCCACCGATATGGAAGCAAGCGGGATGTGAAAAATACGGGGTGATGATCAGGGGATTTGATCGGCGTGCCAGTCGATGAGCAGATCGACGACCAGACCGTAAGTCTTGCGGCCTTCGGGCTGCTGCATGGTTTTGAGGTAGGTGTCGTTGACCGCTTCGCCCAGATCCCAGGCCGGCCCCTGCCACTTCTCGATATAGGCGGTTTGGGCGGCAAAGTCGGCGAATACTTCGCGGCACACGCCGGCGTTGACTTCGGAGGCGCGGGCGGGATCCTGCTCGCTGAGCGCTTCGTAGCAATAAATATAGGCCAGATGATAGCCCGAGTAGGCGTAATTGGGATCGGGGTTGGCCGCGCAGGCCAGGAAGGCCACAAAGTTGGCCTCGTCCTCCGGCCCGAAGCCGCTGCGATGCGCCAGTTCGTGGCAAATGGTATAGGGCAGGTGGGCATCGACGCCGTCGGCGTTGACGATCGGTTCGCCGGTGAAGGGAATATAGATGCCGGCGATGCCGGTGCGCGACATCAGCGAGGAAAAGGTCATCGATTTGGGAGGCAGAGGGTTTTCGGGGAAGGCCGGACGGGTGGTCATGCTCTCGCGGAGCGCCGTGTAGCCCGCGCCGGCGCTGCCGATCAGACTGGAATAGCCGCCCGCCGTCATGATCGAGTCGGCGTTGCGCGGCACCAGGTATGCCAGCCTGTTCATCTCGTCACGCAGCCAGACCGTGGTCTCGTAGAGCGCGTCGGTGGTGTGTTCCGCCTCGGGGATGTCCAGACGCTCGCCGAGCGGCGGCGCGTAATAGGCTACGCCCCACAGCGCGAAAAAGACGAACACGGCGCAGGATCCGATCAAGGCCAGCCGCGCCAGCCAGCGTGCCAGGAAAAAGGCTGTTTTTTGCCGGAACAGACGGTAGACCGCGCGGGACAGTGTGAAAACGCCCCAGACGATTGAGACATACAGCGCCCATTCGGCCATGGCAAACGGCAGCCATGAAAACAATGCGGCCAGTGCGCCCGATGCCCAGATCGAGGCCGAAAGCCAGGTCAAGACACCCTGTGGAGACGCGCTGGCCCACCAGAGGAGCAGCACGGTCGGCAGGACAAAGGACAGAATGAGGAGGCCGGTGCGCGGCAGACGTTTCCAAGGCATAGTGGATTCCTTTCCGTGAGCAGAGGATGGAAGGGTGAAGCGGCGGGGGCTGCTATTCCAAAACGAAGTCAAAGGCCGTTTTGGGGAAGGGTTCGTTGATCAGTGTGTAGTGCCACCATTCGCGGCGATAGGAAGCGAAGCCGCCTTCCTCCATGGCCTCTCTGAGCTTGAGGCGGTTGGCCGACTGGTCGGCGGTCAGGCCGGATGCGCCGTGCCAGGAGAGCGGGTCGAACAAATCGAAGGCTCCGCCCATGTCCAGTTCCTTGCCGTCGGACAGCGAGACCAGCGTGACATCGACCGTGGAGCCGCGGCTGTGTCCCGAGGTTTTGGAGAGGTAGCCCAACGCGAACAGGTCGGTTTTTTCCGCGTTCGGATAGTGCAGCACCTTTGACGCCGGATCATCCGGCGTGTCGAGCCAGGCCCAAAAGGCGGTTACCGCGCGCTGCGGCCGATAGGCGTCATAGACTTTCAGTCCGAGTCCCTGCGGGCGCAGTGAAGCTTGCACCGAGGCCAACGCCTCGGCCGCGCTCACGGTCAGTATGACCCGGTCTGAGGAAAAATATCCCTCCACCGGCGCGCCGGTGAAGTTCTGCGGCGTGGCATAGCGCAGGTCGGCGACGATGTCGGGTGCTAACTCGGAGAGCAGACAGAAGCCCTCGGGCAGCCAGGGGGTTTCTTGCCCGGAGGGGCTGACACCGCTGTCCCTGCACCCGTGTCCGGAGGGAAGCATCAGCTTGTCCGCGGGTACGACGACAGATACCGCCTTGGTATCCGATATCTGCATTTCCACCACCAGATTTCCGTCAGCGAAATGCGCGTTGCGCAGGGTCGGAGCGTCGCCCGGTGTGAAGTCGTCACTCAGCGTGCCGGAATTGCCATAACCGGGGTAATCCAAGGCGAACAGGTCGCTGCCATATATCGCGGTTTTCCAATCAAAGGACGGGGGCAGGAAGGACAGCGGATCCACCGTCTCCAGCGTATCGACGTCAAAGGTCAATACGGCCAAGGAAGAGCCGTCGATGGGGGGGATGCCAAAGTTGCGGCGCAGGGAGACGCTGAGATACTTACTGTTTACAATGTCGACGCTGACCAGGCCCGAGACCGAGCTCTTCGGGATAAGCGCCACCGCGTCGCGGAAGATGTTGGTGTCGCGCAGGGAAGTGATCGAGGATTCGACAAAGGCTTTGACCTTTTGATTGACGCGGGCCGCCGTTTCGGCGTTGTTGCCGCGCACTTGCGGCAGGCAAAGCGTAAAGGCGCCGACGGGCACGCTGTCGTATCCGGACAGGCGCAGGTCATCGGAACCGTAGGGGCTGAACGAACGATACAGGGGGATGACAAAGGTCACGTCCACGAGAAAATAGGGGTTGAACATCGGCAAAAAGAGACGCAGGTCGCCCGTGTCGCTAACGGCAAATTGGTCGAAATCCGCCGATATTCCGAAAAACGGACGCGTTTGCCACCCGGAGCCCACCACGCCCATGAACGATTCGCGGTCGCCGAACACCGTGGCGTCGCCGCCCAGGATGGCGTTGTTGAGATAGGTCAGGTAATCAAACGAATCGTAGAACAAATCGGACAGGCGGAGCTTGTTTCCCGTGCCGCCGTCAAATACCGAGTGAAGGGCTTTTCCTGAGCCGCTCATCTGCGAGCTCTGGTCGACGCTGACCAATCCGTTCCACAGGGAATAGCTTTCGGTAATCGAGCTTCCGGTGCTGTTGCCCCATTCATTAAAGCAGTCCTGGTCGTAGGCCAGCATGACCCGGCCTTTTTGCAGGGATTCCTGTATTTTGTCCGAGGCGGCGGCGTCAAACGCCGTTCCGAATTTGATAAACGTTCCGTAGAAACGGAGATCGAGATCCCCTTCCCAAACATTGATTTGCTCCAGATCAACCGACCCTTCGGCGTAGCTCACGGCCTCGGGCACGAGCCAAGTGTCGCCGCCGGTTCCCATGGCGGGGCCGGAGGAGGGGGCGCACACGGACCCCTCATACAGCAGGGAGGTTACATCATAGGTTTCGGGCGGATTGGGGTTGGGCGTCTCGTCCGCGCCCGACTCGAAGCCGTCGGGCAGTTCAAGTCCGTCGGGCAGGCCGGTATTTGGCGCGGGGGAGGCCGATGCGTCGGGATCAAAGGCGGAGCCCTCCGAACGGCTACAGGCGGCAAGCAGGGTCAGAAGGAGGATGACGGCAAGGAGAAGCGACGTCATTTTAGTTTTCATGGGACACCTCCGCGCGCGCCGGCAGATATCCGGCCGATTCCACCAACGCCTGTCCCTCTTCTCCGGTCAGCCAGGCAACGAGGTCCTGAAGCGGGCCGGTCAGGTCGGAGCGGGTCAGGGCGATGATATCGTATGAAAAGGCGTACCGCCCTGAGACGATGTTGTCGCGCGTGGGGGGCACCCCGTCAATGGACAGAAGGCGGGATTGCGGGACGGCGGCGCCCTGGCCGGTCAGGTAGGCGGTCGAATAGCCCAGTGAATCGGGCGCGTTGTCATAGGGACTGAGGGTTTTGACCATTTGGCCGTGGTCGGTCGCCATCCAGAACGTGAGCGCGTCGCTGCTGTCGACCGGCCCCATCATCTGTTCAAAGTAGGGCTGGCCTACAAAAGATTCGTCGCGCAGGAAGGCGGTAATGGGTCGATTGTCGCCTCCCACGTCGCTCCAATGGGTCATCGTGCCGGCGTAAATGGATTGCAGACGATCTCTTGCTATATCCGCCACCGGGTTTTCCGGATTGACCATGAACACCAGCGCGTCGGTCGCCACCGGCGTGACCACATAGTTGACGGATTTCTCACGGAGCTGCGTCATCTGATCCTCGGTGAGTTCGGGCAGGAACAGCAAATCAACATCCCCCTCCCAAAAGGAGGCCAGGGCCTTTTCGGAGCCGTTGTGCATCGCGGCCAGTTCGGCCTCGAGCGGGGCGAGGTTATTGGTTTGGCGGATCAGCGCCTGGGTGAGGGGCATGGTCATGAACGCCCCGTCCACCCGGCTGTACAAATCACCCATGGCGTCCGCGTCGGGCAGGACGCCGGAGGGAGGCGGGCTGCCGCCAATGGACGGATTGTCCTGTGCGGGGGAACAGCCCGGCAGCACGGAGACGAAGGTGAACAGGCAGAGCAGACCACTTAGAAATCGCTTGAGCAAAGGAGACACTCCCTTAATGGTTGCGTCGGGACATGTCCCAACGCGTAGCAGTACAATTGTATATTTTACCCGAGTCCTCAAATGTTTTCAAGTGCGAGTTTCGACGCTTGTGTGACGGGACGCCGAAAATTTTTCATATTATTTCTTTTGATGCCCTGTAGAGGGCATATTTTGGCCGCTTTCGACTCTTAGGGTGGAGGGGATTTCCCGCCATGAACAAAAAACAGCGATTTTTAACGCACTATGCCTATTCCAGAGATCTGCGCGCCGCCGCACGGGAGGCAGAGCTGACGGTGCGCGAGGCGCTCGACCTGTTTTACGAGCGTGAAACACAGGCGGCGCTGGGGACGATGCTCAATCGGCCGGCTTCGTCCGACTCCTTCCAAATTGTCTTTGACCGGCTGTTCGCGCTGGCGTTCGGCGGCGGCGACGATGTCAAGGCGCTTTTGGAGGCTGCGGACGGCGAGTCGGGACTGCCCGGGACGTTGGATTTGTCGCGTGTCGCGTCGCTGAAGAAAAAGGACGGCGCTGTGGAGCTGACCTTCATCGACCGGCTGGCCGCCGCCCGAACCTTGCTTGAACTCTGTGACGTCGGGGAGGACAAGCTCAAACCGCTGCTCGACGCGTTGGGCGGCGCGGCAACCGACGCCGGGGCGAAGGACGGAGACCGGGAGGCCGACGGGGAGACGGTGGTCGAGCCATGACCATCGAGCGGCTGTCGGCCAAGCAACGGCAGGCGCTGAGCTGGTGGATGCCGGGCTCGCCGCACCGGGGGTGTTCCACCATCATCGCCGACGGAGCGGTGCGGTCGGGCAAGACGCTCAGCTTGGGGCTGTCGTTTTTCTTCTGGAGCATGTTCTCTTTTCGGCAGCAAGGCTTCGCGCTATGCGGCAAGACCATTTCGGCGCTCCGGCGCAATCTGCTCGACGAGCTGCTTCCCTATTTATCGGAGCTGGGGTTCACCGTGCGCGAGCAGGTGTCCCGCAACCGGGTGACCGTGGCGATCGGGTCGGTCGAAAACCGGTACCATCTGTTCGGCGGGCAAAATGCGGGCAGCGCCGCGCTCATTCAAGGCCTGACGCTGTCGGGCGTATTGTTCGACGAGGTGGCGCTGATGCCGCGAAGCTTTGTCGAGCAGGCGCTGGCGCGGTGTTCACGGGACGGGGCGCGGTTCTGGTTCAACGGCAATCCCGATGCACCGGGGCATTGGTTCTACAACGAGTGGATTTTGAAGCACAAAGAAAAAAACGCGCTCTATCTGCATTTTTCGATGAGAGACAATCCCGCGCTCTCGCCCGAGGTGCGGGCGCGCTATGAGCGGCTGTTTTCCGGGGTGTTTTACAAGCGGTTTGTCGAGGGGCTGTGGGTCAACGCCGAGGGGCTGATCTACGAGTTTCTCACGCCGGACTTTTGCCGGGAAGTGCCCTGTGACAGTGACATCGAGCAATGGGCGGTGTCGTGCGATTACGGGACGCGCAACCCCGCGTCGTTCGGGTTGTGGGGGCTTTGCGGCGGGGTGTGGACACGTGTCGATGAGTTCTACTACGACTCGGCGCTGTCCGGGCGGCAAAGGACCGACGCCGAGTATGTGGACGATGTGGTCACGCTTTGCCGGGGGCGCGCGCCGGGTTTCCTTGTGGTCGATCCGTCGGCGCTCAGCTTCATCACGGCGCTGCGGCGGGCGGGGTTTTGTGTGCAGCCGGCACGCAACGATGTGTTGACCGGCATTCGACTGACCGCCGAACTGCTGCGCAGTGGACGGCTGGCCGTCACCGGGCGATGTGCGCATTTGCTGGACGAGGCGGCGCATTACCGCTGGAAGGCGGGTGGCCGGGATGCGCCGGTCAAGGAGCGCGATCACGCCATGGACGACATGCGGTATTTTGCCATGCATATCGCGGGCGGGGGGGCGCAGGGCGGATTTGCGGCGGTGAGTGTTGTCAGGTGATTTTGTATTACGAAGGTTTTGCCCCCTGCCGGGGACGGGGAACGATGTGACTTTCTTTGCGACAAGAAAGTCACCAAAGAGTCGCTTAAGGGAGAACCCCTCCGATTGGGTTCCCCCTTAAGAATCCTCTTCCCTACGGCCAAAGGGTTGCGACCCTTTGGATTCCCGGAGGGGTTGGGACGGGGGCAGGAAACAGGAAACAGGTAACAGGTAACAGATAACAGATAACAGATAACGGATAACGGGGAACGGATCGGGGCGGGGGGGGCGTGGCCGAGCGTCGCGAGCCTGGAGCCGGGAGCCGAGAGGACGTTGGGTGTTCTGCGGGGGACGAGGGATTGTCCTTTTTGATTCATGAGATGAGGTGGGTTTTATGAGACCGTTTGGACGGCGGAAGCAGGCGGGAACGGCGGCGAGGCCGCAGCTGCGCGCGGGGGGGGCACAGCCCTTTGGCGCGCTGTCGCGTTATGTGCCGATGTCACGGGGCGAGGTGGGGCTCTATCGCGCCATCCGGGAGGCCATTCCGGTGGTCGATGCCGCGCTGATTAAAATTATCCGGCTGACCGGCGGGTTCGAGGCGGTGACGCCAAGAGGGGTCGAGACAAAGGCGCTGCAAGAGTTTTTGACCTTCGTGCCATCCGGCTGCGGGCAGGTCGGTATCGATGCCTTTATCGAGGGGTATCTCGACAGTCTGCTCACCTGCGGCGCGGCGGTCGGGGAGATGATGCTTTCCGCCGACGCGCGGGATTTGCAGGCCGTTGTGGTGGGGGACATCCGGGACATTGAGTTTGTGCCGGGCGACGGGCCGCTGGACTTCGCGCTGCAGGTTGTGCATGGCGGGCAATCGGAGCCGGTGCGTTGTCCCGAACTCGTGTTTTTTACGCCGCACATGCCGCATCCCGACGCGCCCTATGGGGTATCGATGCTGCACGGAATGCCGTTTCTCAGTCAGATTTTGCTCCAGATTTTCCACGCGACCGGGCAGAACTGGGAGCGTATGGGCGCGGCGCGGTATTCGGTGGTGCTCAAACCGGGCAG